>CAZRKD010000098.1:0-6750 GCA_964600515.1 uncultured bacterium | reverse complement strand
TGTCCCTACATTTACATGCGGCTTATTCCTCTCAAATTTCGCCTTACTCATAACGCATCTCCTTCAATAATTCTTCTATTTTAAAATATTCTTATATATTCTTAGCACGAAAAAAAGTTCGTATATCATGCTCTTTTAGAATAATCAACGGTAAAATTATCTAAAGCGGGCTAAAATTTCTTCGCTAATCGCACGGGGAATTTCAGCATAGTATGCAAATTCCATGGTATAACTAGCCCGGCCTTGTGAAAGAGACCTGAGCTCCGTTGCATACCCAAACATGCAAGCTAGAGGTATATACGCTGTTAAAAATTCATAATCAAGCTTTTTCTTAATCTCAATAATTTTTCCGCGACGCGCATTAAGATCGGCTATAATATTACTCAAGAAATTATCAGGTACGGTAGTCTCAATAAACATCATGGGCTCTAAGAGAATTGGATTTGCCTGTTTTGCCGCATCTCGAAATGCCATGGTCGCCGCTACTTTGTATGCAAGTGGAGTTGAATCATCTTTATTGAAACTTCCATCAATTAATTCTACACCAATATCAATCATTGGATAATTAATAACAACTCCTGTTCCTAAAGCATCTTTAATTCCTTCTTCAATAGCAGGAACAAATTCTTTTGGAATTTTTTCAACGGAAACGTTATTCGAAAATGTAAAACCCTTGCCGCGCTCATGAGGAATAAGGCGAATAACAACATGCCCAAAAAGACTCTTGCCTGCGCTTGATTTTACAAATTTTCCTTCCGCAGTTGCTTCTTTTGAGATTGTTTCTTTATACGCAACTTGCGGTTTACCAACATTTGCATTCACATTAAATTCGCGAAGTAACCGATCAACAATGATTTCAAGATGAAGCTCTCCCATGCCCGAAATAATTCGCTCACCGGTCTCTTCATTCTTTTTCACGACAAATGAAGGATCTTCAATCGTTAAAATAGTTAATGTATTTTCAAGCTTCTCTTCGTCTTGTTTTGATTTCGGTTCAATGACACGTGAAATAACAGGTTCAGGAAATTCAAGTGCTTCAAGGACAATTTGTTTTTTATCAATTGTTAATGTGTCTCCGGTTCTCGTAAATTTCAACCCCGATATCGCACCAATATCTCCTGCTTGTAATTCAGGTACTTCACGTTTTTTATCAGCATGCATTTGATATATTTTTAATGCTCGTTCTTTTTTATCTTTCGAAGCATTGTAGAGCGCTTCACCTACTTTTAATTTTCCCGAATATATCCTCACATAGGTTAATTGCCCGAGATACACATCAGCAAAAATTTTAAATGCGAGTGCGCATAGCGGAGCTTTTGGATCAGCATGTATTTCTTCTATCTTTTTTGTATGAAGATTTGTTGCTGGTATCGCCGGGATATCTAACGGCGATGGGAGTAAATTAATAACAGCATCTAAGAGCGGCTGCACGCCTTTATGTTTTAATGAAGAGCCACACATAAGCGGCAGTATTTTCGATTGAATAGTTAGTTTTCGCAAAACACGCAAAACATCCTCTTCATTCACCGTATTATTCATATACTGCTCGAGTAATGTTTCATCATCGTCTGCAATTGCTTCAAATAAATATTCACGCCAATGATGCACTTCGGAAGATAAATCTTCTGGAATTTCTTTAATTTCAAATTCAGCACCAAGTGATTCATCATTATAATAGATTGCTTGATTACGAATTAAATCAACGACTCCTTTAAAACCTGCTTCGCTTCCAATAGGAATCTGGAGAGGAATACATTTTGTACTCAGTTTTTCTTCTATTTCATCGCGAACACGAAAAAAATCAGCACCAGTTCGATCCATTTTATTGATAAATGCAATCCGTGGCACTTTATATTTATCAGCTTGACGCCATACGGTTTCTGATTGCGGCTGCACTCCGCCAACAGCGCAAAAAACACCAATCGCACCATCAAGTACTCGAAGTGATCTCTCAACTTCAATAGTAAAATCAACATGCCCCGGAGTATCAATAATATTAATTCGCTTGCCTTTCCAGAAACACGTCGTCGCCGCACTCGTAATAGTAATCCCGCGTTCTCGTTCTTGGACCATCCAATCCATAATAGTCGATCCTTCATCTACTTCGCCCATTTTATGCGAAACGCCCGAATAATAGAGAATGCGTTCCGTCGTTGTTGTTTTCCCAGCATCGATATGTGCGATTATTCCTATATTACGTATGTCTTTGAGTGAACTCATAAGCCGGGGAGATTAATCGAGGAATCCCGAGAATGCAAGTGATCATTCACTCATGTTTATCAAGGAATTCTTTGACTTTGTAGGCATACGCTTCTAAGTCGTCCAGTTTTGAATCTAAATCTGAATACGCTAAGGTATAGTCAATATCGGTATATTCATGAACGATGATATTTCTAAACCCTACTGCACTTTTTAGTTTTTTTGTGAGCGTAGAATCGATGATTTTTGATTCAGCAAGAAGCGTAAATAAATCCGATGCTTTATCTTTTCGCGGAAGGTTTAATGCAGAAGCAAGATGAATCGCTATATCAATAGAAGCCTCGATTGCCTTTTGCATCCGTCTATCGAGGAGGTCTTGAATATCTTCATCACCCAAAATCATATCAAAGGTAATATCCATTGAACGGATTTTTCGTAATGAATCTTCGAGAGCGTGCAAAAATTTATAGATGAGATCTTTATTTTCCATATGTTTTTGCTTTGAAACGTTGATCAAGATACTTACGATAGATATTTCTTATATACTGTGAATCATAATACATTTTTATTGCATACCATTCGAAGAACATCTTGCCTCTAGTGTCTTTGCAGTACAAGAGAATTCCATTTTTTATTACTTCGAAAAGAAATAAAGGATCAGTTTCATTTGGAATTATAATACGTAAATCAAGCGAGCTCTTTTCTATACACTGATCGATCTCTCCATAAAGATCTTCATAAGACACTTGAGTTATATCTCTCGCAACAACTATAATATCGATGTCGCTGTCTAACCGTTCTGTATTATGAGCATGCGAGCCAATAAGATAGACAAGATTAATCGAGGAATTCTTCTCTACTCTATTTTTAATCTTATCGCTGAAAGCCCTTATATTTTCCATTATTGAATTAGTTTATAGCAATTATTGTGGAATAGCAATTCAGGATTACGAGAAATTAAGAGAGAAATAAGAATTGCAATCGAGTAAATGTTCTTACCATCTAAAATGCGCAAAAGCTTTATTTGCCTCGGCCATTTTGTGTGTATCTTCTTTTTTCTTAATTGCTGATCCGCGGTTATTAAAAGCGTCCTCAAGTTCGGCGGCGAGTCTTTCTTCCATTGATTTGCCCGGTCTACTATGTGCATAGTCAATCGCCCAACGGATTGCCAAAGCTTCTCGGCGAGATCCACGAATTTCAACAGGAACTTGATAGTTTGATCCACCCACACGGCGTGATTTTACTTCAATGACAGGCTTTATATTATCAATGGCTTTTGTTAAAACTTTAAGCGTATCTTCATTTTTTATTTTGGCTTGAAGGATAGAAAGCGCATCATAGAGGATACCTCGTGCAACGCTTTTTTTACCGCCCTTCATAAGGCTATTAATAAATTTTGCAACTAATTTACTCTTATATTTTGGATCTTCTAAAATTACTCGTTTTGCAACTTCTCGTCTTCTTGGCATAATTTCTTTAACTCCTTATTGAGCCCTCTTTGCTCCATATTTTGATCGACTTTTCTTTCGATTTTGTACTCCAGTTGTATCGAGTGAACCTCGTACGATATGATAGCGCACTCCTGGTAAATCCTTAACTCTGCCTCCGCGAATTAACACAACTGAGTGCTCTTGAAGATTATGACCAACACCGGGAATATAACTCGTTACTTCAAAGCCATTAGTAAGCCTGACACGTGCAACTTTTCGAAGCGCAGAATTCGGTTTTTTTGGTGTTGTTGTGTATACTCGAACACAGACTCCTCGCTTTAAGGGACTTCCCTTCAGTGCGGGAGCACGTGTCTTACCATAAACCTTGTGTCTTCCTTTGCGTACTAACTGATTAATTGTCGGCATGAATAATCTCCTTACTACAACATCATTATATAAAAGTTTAGTCTCCTAACAGTAAATACTCGATATGTCAAGAAGTAGGCGTATTCTTTTCGAGATTCTTTTTCATCTTATTGAGGAGTGACTCAAAGCTTTGCTTTTTCATATATTCTTGAAAATCCCGTTTATAGCGATCGAGTAAGCTTGCACCATCAACAATAACATTATAGACAAACCATTTATTTTCTAATTTCACAAACTGGAATTCTAATTTAATATCAACCTCTTTTTGTTTTACGAATGCAATAACAGTAGCCATATCATCTTTGATAACAGATCCCTTAACAGTAATAGCATGTTCTTTTTTTAATATTACTTTAACGAGGCCTTCGACAACATTTTCTCGAAGGAGTTTCAGAAACTCCTCTTTTTCTTGATCCGTAAGTGTCTTCCAATGATTCCCTAAAGCTCGTTCACTCATATATGAAAATGAAAAACACGTTTTAAGCTCATCACGTAAGCTTTCTTTATTTTTAGAAGCAATGAGACTTTCAATATGCTTTTTCATTTTATCCGAATATGCTTCGAGCTCTTTTTTCTTACCCAATCGATTGGTTTCTTCGAGGGCACGTGGGAAAGAAAGAATTTTATTCCCAAAACCAAACGAAGCTCCGCTCTTATGAAATATTTTTTTTAATTCTTCCGGCTTCATATCTCTTTTTGTTTCAAGGAGCATTGCGCTTGCGCCTGCCACTGTTGCCGCTGCAGAGATATTCGAAAAATCCTTCGGAATTTTTCTATAAGGAGTCCCAGCTTGCAAGCCATTCGAGGCAATAACAAAGGTATCAAATACGAGCTGTATATCTTTCTTTACGCCACAGGTTTGTTGTTTCTTCCAAATACTCCCTGAATTAAGGGTTTCAAAGAGAACGATATTTTTTTCAGGGCCGCAATACGATGGAGTAATAAAGATAACCCCTTTTTCATGCGCCTTTTGAAATGTAGGATGTAGATCTCGCGCAATCTCATCTTCAACATTACGAATAACAATTATATTGGTCATAAGTTCGAGTGCTCTTTCAATTGCTTTTTGTATTTCATTCCGTGAATTATTACTTTCAAGAGCAATGATCTTTACATCGGGTGCAACGCGAACGAGTTCTTGGCTCAAAAAAAATCCTGGGCCTGGGAGCTTAGCATGAGTAGACTTTCCAATACTTTCATAGAGAATGATGTTGGGAATTATTTTACTACTATCTTCCATAAATGACTGATCAATAATAGCTACTTTGATGTCTTTACCTCGCACGGTTTTTTGCGCTTCATCGATCTTCATAGCCCGAAGATAGTGATCATGAGAATGCCCGAATACAGCTCCAATATCTACAAGCTTCACATAGTTTCGCTCAACTTCATTGGATTCATAATGCTGTTTAATAGTATCAAAATACACCACTCGATCTTCAGCCGGAAACCAAAGCTTTTTCGCATGCTTCCACACCATACTTTTTGCATCAGTTATGGGATCAATTTTTTTTTCTTTCTTGAGCTTTTCTAACACAAGGCTCATCCCCGATGCTAAAAGAGCAGCATGGATATGTGATTTTTGATATTCCTCTATTTTTTTTGGAGATAAAAAAAGCGACGGCGATATTGTTGGACTAAAAAGATCAATATCAACATTAAATAAATCATTTTCATTAATGGGATAGAGCCTCTCGGGATCAAACGGCGCAGTTATAATTATTTTATCTATGAGATCCATTTTTTTGATTTTAAGAACGAGCGCTTCGTCATTCGGGGCAATGACAACATTTTTTTGAGCGAGTTCGATAAATTGCTCTTTGAAGCTTTCGGCCTCATCAATAAAATTTTCAGTATCTTCAATAATAATGACTGAATGAAGGATTTTTTTATCCTCTCCTTTTTCTAAATCATCAAAACTTAAAAAAGCGATTTTTGCATCAGGAGCAAATAATGCATTATAGAGAAAATTAACCTGACGTGGGCCCATCTCAATTATTTTCTGAATGTCTTTTAATTGCGCTCTACTCACGGTTTTTAACAAAGAAAGATCTTTTTTTTCGTCGGTAAGATAATAAATAGAAATTCCTTCGCCCGTATATTCATTCAGCGCTTCATGAAAACCCGTAATAAATCCTTCACGAAGCTGCGCAATCGTATTTACCGGAAGCCGCTGTGCATAGACCTGTGGCAGAATGAAGAGAAAGATCAAAATAATTTTTTTCATAATTAAACGAAGTATAAGAATAATACATAAAAAAATCAAAAAATATAAGATGACATTGTTGATTTGATATATATTTCATTCTAACATGATTTCTCTCATATGAAAAAAATAGCATTTTTTCTCTTTATTAATTTTATCTTTTCCGCTTCATCATTCGGCTTTGATCAAGAGATGCCTAATCTTGCAACTCCACATACACTTGAAGCACAAGAAGGAGTATTTAATGTCGAGCATCGGTTTGATCATCCGGGGGATAATCCCTTTAATTTTTCTGCTGCGTATGTGCTCTTAGGATTTGAGTATTGTCCATGGAAAAAACTCATTTTTAGTTTTGATCATTCATACATAACAACCGAAAAAGAAGTTGCATTAGGTGCGGGCTATGCTTTCTCTTTTCCTCAGGCTTTTCTGGAAACGCAAATTGATTTTCAGTATCTCAATTTCGGACCAAGTAATCTTACCGAACGG
>CAZRKD010000097.1:0-6811 GCA_964600515.1 uncultured bacterium | reverse complement strand
CGGCATCCCCATGTATTTAAAGGCGAACGCGTTGAAACCGCCGAAGAGGCTTTGGGCAAATGGAATGAAATGAAAATGCAAGAAAAAAAGCGACTCTTTGAAAGCATTCCAAAAAGTCTACCGGCATTGATTAAGGCATATCGGATTTCAGAAAAAGCGGCTGCAATTGGTTTTGATTGGAAAGAAAAAATAGATGTTTTAAAAAAACTCGATGAAGAGCGATATGAACTCAAAGAAGCAATTGACGAAAATGACCCTCATAAAATCCGAGAGGAATTAGGAGATATGTTTTTTATTTTAGTCAATCTTGCACGACACTTTCAGCTTGATCCTGAAGAAGCATTGAACGGAATGAATACAAAATTTATCGAGCGCTTTACCTATATGGAAGAACAAGCTGAAAAGAATAATCAAAAGATTTCCGACTGTGATAGTGCTACTCTTGAACGATATTGGGATGAAGCAAAACTTAACCTATTGAAATCAAAGTAAAATTTTTTTGTAATTCTGGCATTTGCCTTGCATAATTATGTTTATGAAGGCGTATTATGAGTTTACGAGATGCCGAAAAAATAATTATTCAAGCCGGCGGATGGCAGAATATCCCCCCTCTTCACCGAAAAATCATTGTAGAGCAATTACGTAAATCTGATTACAAGAAAATTAAAATTCGATACATTATCAAAAAATAATTACCGAGTAGCGAGGGTCTTTAGACCCGACTCAGAAATACTTTAAATTGGAGAAGAGCCTTGCCTCGGTGACTTATTGCATTTTTTTCTTCGAGCGAAAGTTCTCCCATATTTTTTCCAAGCGAAGGAATATAAAAAATGGGATCAAAACCAAAACCATTTTTTCCTTTAGGTTCAAAATCAATGAATCCTTCACAGACTCCTTCAAAAGTGTACATTTTTTCTTTTATATCAGTATACGCAATTACTGAAATAAACCGAGCAGATCGTTTTTCTTTGGGAATACCGGTAAGTTCTTTAAGAAGTTTTATTATTTTTTCACTAAAGGGCAGATCTTTCCCTCCATACCGTGATGAATGAACGCCGGGTCGTCCATCGAGTGCATCGATGACTAAACCTGAATCATCAGAAAATGTCGGCATGTTAAATGCTTTAAAATAGGCATGCGCTTTTATCTTCGCATTTTCTTCAAATGTGCTTCCATTTTCTTCAACATCAATTTTTTTTGGTAAATCAAATGGCGAAATTATGGATATTCCGGGAATAGTTAGGAAGGGAAGGACTTCGTTAATCTTCCCGCGATTTTCGGTTGCAAAGAGTATTTTTTTCATTAAAGTGTTAATTCAGGAACAAACGATGTGACAATTTCTTTTTGTAATGAAATAATTTCATGAATTCCGGCTTTACCCAATTCAAGCATAGCCAAAAAATTATCTTGTGAAAAACCTTTCTTTTCTCCTGTTCCCTGGATTTCTATAAATTCGCCCGAACCTGTCATGACAATATTCATATCTACATCACCTGAAAAATCTTCTTCGTAATTTAAATCGAGATATACATCGCCATTCTTAATTCCTAAGCTCACTGCTGCGACATAATCAATAAGTGGTATGGTTTTAATATCGCCATTTTTTTTAAGGTGTTTTAAAGCGAGTGCCATTGCAACAAAGCTTCCCGTAATGGCTGCAGTTCTTGTCCCACCATCGGCTTGTATGACATCACAATCAATCCATAATGTTCGTTCACCAATTTGTTTGAGATCAACAACAGTTCGAAGCGATCGTCCAATGAGTCGCTGAATCTCATGAGTTCTCCCCGTTACTTTTCCGGTTGATGCTTCACGTTTTGATCGATCAGTCGTTGAACCAGGGAGTAAGCTATATTCAGACGTAATCCAACCTGTACCTGAGTTTACCAGAAACTGCGGGACGCGATTTTCCGCAAAACACGAACAGATTACTTTAGTGTTTCCATACGAAATGAGAACAGATCCATGCGGATGCATGAGATAGTTTGGCTCAATAGTAATATTTCGCAATTCATTATTTTTTCGACCATCAGATCTCATTATTTTCCTCCTGCTTTCCCAAGTTTTTCTAAGCCTGAGAGCAATCGTTCAATTCCCTTTGTAATCATGTCTGCGCTCATCGCATACGACAGTCGTATCTTTCCCGATGCTCCGAAGCCTTCACCTGGGACAACGCTAATGAGATTATTTTCGAGTAAATACTCAGAAAGCTCGATTGTATTTTTTATACTTTCATTAAAAAATGAGGACACATCAGGGAATACATAAAATGCCCCTTCGGGTTTATTTATTTTAATCCCCGGTTTATTATTGAGAAGTTCAAAAACAAGATTTCGGCGAGCTTCAAAGGCTGTTCTCATTTTAATGATGCTTTCGTGGGTATTATTTAGTGCCTCAACTGAAGCCCATTGAGCAATTGCATTTGGGCCAGAAGTGCACTGCCCTTGAATTTTTATCATATTCTTAATGATTTTTTGTGGACCTAATGTATAGCCAATTCTCCAACCGGTCATAGCATATGATTTTGAAACTCCATTAACAATGAGCGTTCTGTCTTTTAGTTTTGGTTCGATGTTCAAGATATTAATAAATTTTTTATTATCAAAAATGATGTGCTCATAAATATCATCAGTAATCACGACAACATCTTTATCGACTAAAAATGTAGCCAAATTTTTGAGCGTTTCCTCAGAATAAAGCGCTCCGCTGGGATTCGATGGGCTATTAAGAAGAATTGCCTTTGTATTTTTGGTGAATACTTTTTTTAAGTTTTCAATATTTATTTGAAAGTTGTCTTCGATCCGTGTCTCCAAAAGCCTTGGAAATCCATCGGCAAGCTTTACCATGTCAGGATAACTTACCCAATAAGGGGCAGGGATAATAACTTCATCATTTTTGTTTAAGATTGCTTGAAAGGCATTATAGAGTGAATGCTTGGCGCCACAGCTAACAATAACTTCATCCGGGCTATACTCGAGATTATTTTCTCGGCGTATTTTTTTACAAATTGCTTCTCGTAATTCGATGATTCCCTGTGCCGGGGTATATTTTGTGTGCCCATCTTTTAATGCTTTAATCGCGGCATCTTTTACATTTTGGGGCGTATCAAAATCGGGTTCTCCAACACCAAAATCAATGATATCTTTTCCCGCACGCATAAGGCTTCGCGCTTTATCAAATAATGCAATCGTCATTGACGGGGTTATTCGTTCAAGTTTTTCTGATAATTTCATACGTATTTTCCCTTTCATAAAATGTTAGCGTATTAGTCCCATACTGTCTTTGGCAGAATATATGTACATTTTTAATTCTATCTTTCATTAAGCACTTCGTAGAATGTTTTATACAAATATATCCAGAGGTTTCAAGCAATTCTTTTTCTGCAACTGCCTCGAGAACCTCCGAATAGTTTTGTAGTTCATACGGAGGATCAACAAAAATAATATCAAAACGCTTTGTTTTATTTTTAAGAATATCGAGTGATTTCTTCCAATCTTTTTGAATTATAATCGATTGCTTTTGACATTTGCAGAGGCTGATATTTTTTTTAACAAGTGTTGTATCAACATCAACAAAAACACATTCGAGTGCACCACGGCTTAAAGCCTCGAGTCCCAAAACTCCCGTGCCTGAGAAAAGATCAAGCACGTAAGTATCTCGAATATTCTCTTGCATAAAAGAAAAATCAAAAATCGCTGCCTGTAATTTACTTGATATAGGACGAATCACATTATCTTTTGGAGAAAATATTCGTCTTTTTTTTAGTGAACCGCCTATGATGTACACTATAAAATTAATACGTAATTATGAATGAAAAACCAAGGGATTATTACTCTGTCGTAACTTTTTGATTTCCTTCGATTGCAGATTTGAGTGTATGCCAAATAAGGATTGCACATTTGATGCGAGTGGGAAATGCTTTTACACCACGCAAAACATTGATCTTAGCATTTTTACCGGAAATTTCAGGAGCGTTTTCATCTTTTAATAGTGCGCTAAATTTGTTAAAAAGCTTTTGTGCTTCTTCAATGCTTCCACCCTTAATACTTGAGGTCATAAGCGATGCTGATGATTTAGAAATAGCACATCCTTTTCCCGAAAAGCCAATATCGATAATTTTTCCATCGTGAATATTTAATTCGAGGGTATAATGATCGCCGCACAGAGGATTATAGCCTTCAGCTGTATGAGTAGGGGATTCAAGGTGTTTAAAGTTTTTTGGATTTTTATTATGATCCAAAATAATTTCTTGATAGAGTTCTGAGAGTTTTTCCATTAATTGAAGACCTTCTTAACTTTTTTAAGACCTTCTATGGATGCGTCTATATCTTCTTTGGTATTATAAATCCCTAATGACATTCGTGCAGTTGCGGGAATTCCGAAGAATCGCATTACCGGCTGAGCACAGTGATGACCTGTTCTAATTGCAATGCCCTGTTCATCGAGAATCGTTCCTATATCATGGGGATGAACATCACCAATAAGAAAAGAAATAACACCGCTTCGAAGAGAAGCTTCTCCAATAAATCGTATTCCTTCACATTCTTTTAATTGCTTTATTGCATATTCTAAAAGGGTTTTTTCAAATGCTTCGATCGTATCAATTCCAATGTGATTAATATACCGTATTGCTTCTGCAAGCCCGACTGCTCCTGAAACATTTGGTGTTCCAGCCTCAAATTTAAACGGCACATCATTGTAAATTGTTTTCTCAAACGTGACTGATTTAATCATGTCACCGCCACCTTGAAAGGGTGGCATTGATTCGAGTAATGCTTCTTTCCCATACAATACGCCAATACCCATTGGCGCATATAATTTATGTCCTGAAAATGCAAAAAAATCACAGTCGAGTTTTTGTACATCAATGCGCATATGAGGTGCGGATTGCGCTCCATCGATAAGTACCGGGATATTTTTTTTATGTGCTTCTTTTATTATGTGCGGAATCGGATTAATTGTCCCGAGTGCATTTGAAATATGGACAAGAGCCAGAAGCCTCGTTCTAGTTGTGAGTAACTTTGGTAATTCATCGAGAATCAATTCTCCCTGTTTATTCATAGGAATAATTTTAAGATGTGCTCCTACTTCATTGCAGAGTATTTGCCAGGGAACAATATTCGAATGATGTTCCATTGCTGATATAAGGATCTCATCTCCCGCACGAACTTTTTGCCTGCCATAGCTTTGCGATACAAGATTTATCGCTTCCGTAGTTCCACGAACAAAGATAATTTCTTTGGTACTTTTCGCATTCAAAAATTCGCGAACAACTTCTCGTGCGCTCTCAAAACTTTCCGTAGCTTTTTGGCTTAAGGTATGAACGCCGCGGTGGACATTTGAATTTTCTTCTTCATAAAATCGCTTCACTCGTTCAAGGACAATTGATGGCTTATGCGTCGAAGCAGCATTATCAAGATATATGAGCGGCCTTCCATGGATACGTTCACGAAATATGGGAAAATCTTTCTTTATCTCATTTCCGGTTAATGGAGGCGTAGGTTCTCTATTTTTTTTATGTGCTTCCATATACATGATTACCTCTGTAGTTTGTTATGGATTATTGTTTCAATGCAATCTCGTAACGGCTTCAATGAAAAATTTGCTATGATGCTTTCGGCAAAAGCAAGCGTTAGAATTTTACGAGCTTCATCTCTTTCTATTCCTCGAGAACGTAAATAATATAAACTCTCTTCATCGAGTTTTCCAATAGTAGCTCCATGCTTGCACTCTACATCATCAGCATAAATCTGAAGTTCTGGTTTTGTATCTATATGAGCCTCATTTGAAAGTAAGAGCGAGCGATTTGTTTGATGTGACTGTGTTTTTTGGGCATATTGATCAACAAGAATTTTCCCATTAAAAACTCCGTGCGATTTATTATCAAGAATTCCATGATATGTTTCGTGGCTCATGCATTCGGGACTCATATGGTGAATTGTGGTATGATTGTCGAGATGTTGATTCGCAGTAATCATAAATAATCCGTTAAACGTGCATGATGCGCCTTTGTCCTGTAACGTTGATGTTAATGTATTTCGAATAAGTTTTCCACCAAATGAAAGCGAATGTGAGATAAAAGATGAATGAGCTTCTTGTCTAACGTCGATAGTTGCTATGTGAAACGCGTCTTTACTCTCTCGATCAAGTTTATAATAGTCGCATGTTGCATTTTTATGAAGCGTAATTTCAGTAAGTGCATTTGTAAAATATGATGAGCTCTCGTGTATCCCACTATAATCCTCAATAATCTGAACTTTTGCACCTTCATCAACGATAATAATGTTGCGTGGATATTGGGTATGAAGCTTCTCATGAGTATTTATATACGCAATATATATTGGCTCTCTAATAGTAGTATTTTTTGGTATGTATATAAACGTTCCATCTTCAATAAATGCATTATTGAGTGAAAAAAGCGCTGAATTTTTCGATAAACTATTTGTAGATACATATTTTTTGAGTACGCTATTATCTTGGTCAAGCGCCTGTGCAATATTTTGGATACATATTCCATTGTTTAAATTCTTTGAGGAAAGTGCTTCTGCAAAAAATCCATTTATAAATACCAATTGATGTGCATTTTCGAGCTTGAGTAATTCTTTTTTAAGATTTGCTTTAATGAGAGTAGGTGAACAGGGTTCAGGTATGATTGAAATAAAAGGCACTACTTCTTGGATATCGGTGTATTTCCAATCTTCGAGTCGAGTTGTTGGAAGTCCCAATAATTCAAATGCATCACGGTTTTTTCCCCGAAATGCTTTAAGCCACGGAGGATTATCACTCCACCGACTTATTTCTAATGTACTAT
>CAZRKD010000096.1:0-6830 GCA_964600515.1 uncultured bacterium | reverse complement strand
GCTTCAACGATAACAGGAACTCGCAGTGCAATACAGGTATCATGCCTTCCTGTAACTGTAACTTCTTCTATTTTATTCGTTCTAAAATGAAAGGTCTTCTGAGGCTTACCAATACTCGATGTTGGTTTTACAACTACTCTAAAATATAATTCATTTCCATTCGTAATACCTCCATTTATTCCGCCTGCATTATTTGTTTTGGTCGTTCCTTTCGAATCAATTATTACATCATTGTGTTCGCTTCCCAGCATTCGTGCGGCAAGAAATCCACTCCCAAATTCAATGCCTTTAATTGCAGGTATAGAAAAAACGGCGTGACTCATTAATGATTCAACTGAATCAAAAAATGGTTCGCCAAGCCCAACCGGCATAGGTGAAGCCGAGCATTCAATAATTCCGCCGACAGAATCATTATTTTCAATAGCCTTTTCAAGTGCTTTTTTTATATGGCTGCTTCCGTATACCTCAATAAGTTTTGCACGAATTTGTAGTGGATTAATAACTTTTTTTGCAACAACTCCCGCAGCAACGAGTGAAAGCGTCAATCGTCCTGAAGAATGCCCTCCTCCACGATAATCATTAAATCCGCAAAATTTCATATGGTTTACAAAATCAGCATGTCCTGGCCGTGGAACATCTCGTATCATATCGTAATCTTTTGATTGAACATCTTGATTATCAAATATAATCGAAAGGGGAGTACCCGTCGTTTTTCCTTTAAATACTCCACTTTTAATTATGGGGATATCAGCTTCTCGCCTTTTTGTTGTTCCCAGAGCCCCGCTTTTTCTGCGTGCAAGGTCAGTTTTAAAATCATCGATCGTGAGCGGTATTCCTGACGGACATCCATCTATAATAATTCCAACTGACTCGCCATGTGACTCACCAAAAATTTCAACCCGAAAAATTCTTCCAAAACTATTCATGAATAATTCCTCCAATTTTTTTGAAGTCATCGATAAATTCCGGATATGATTTATCTATACATTTCATATCATCAATAATAATTTCATCTCTCGCGTTGATTGAAGCAAGTGCAGCAGCCATAGCGATTCGATGGTCATTATGAGAATTAATAGAGCCTCCAATGAGTTTTTTCCCTTTAATGATCATTGTATTTTCTTCTAATTGTATATCTGCTCCCAGTTTTTTAAATTCAGTAAGAAGTGTAGCCGCTCTATCACTTTCTTTAAATTGTAATCGCGAAGTTCCATGAATAGCGCTGGTCCTTTCACAATTACATGCAAGTACACAGAGAATTGGAAATAAATCAGGGGAGTTTGTTGCATCACATTCAAAGGCATGAAGATTATTTTTTTTAACTCGTATTCTATCATTAATTTCAAGAGTTGCACCAACATCATGAAGAACATCGAGAATTACTTTATCGGCTTGGCAAGATTTTACATTTAATCCTCGTACTTCAACCTCACCACCAAGAGCTCCTGCGACAAGCATGTCTGCAGCGCTACTCCAATCGCCTTCAATCATATACGTAGGATTGCTATATTTTTGCCGTCCTGGAATTGTAAATATCTCATAGTTGATGTGATCAATATGTATTCCAAAATCTTTGAGAAGAGTCAGTGTTATATCAATATATGGCTTACTTTTTAAATTGGTAACATTAATAATCGAATCTTTTTGTACAACCGGAAGTGAGATTAAGAGGCCCGTGAGAAATTGAGAACTGATAGATCCATCAATAACTAAGGTCCCACCGTGAAGTGGGCCTTTAACTTTTAGGGGAATAAATCCGTTATTAGATGAACACGCTACACCGAGTTTTCTCAAAGGCAATTCAATCATCTCAACCGTACGCCGTGTAAGTGAACCAACTCCGGTAAGCGTAAATTCTCGGTCCCATAACGCTACAGTCGGACTAAACATCCGAATACATAATCCAGATTCTCCGCAGTTTAGAAGAGGCACAATTTCACGCGTATCATCTTTTATTATAGAAATTTCTTCTTTAGTTCTTGTTATTTTAAACCCTAGATTTTCTGCAACCGAAAGCGCTGCTAATGAATCCAGACAAAAAGATGGATTTATTATTTTCGTTTCATTACCTGCCAATATAGCACATGCAACTACTCGTTGCATGAAGCTCTTGGAAGGCGGAGCATTAATTATTCCAGAAATTTCTTTTGGTCTTTTTAATTTCATCATAAAGTGCTCGAGCAATCGCATGCGGGGTTTTATTTCGTGTACATATCAAAAATTGAGAGGATTCAGCATACCACATAATTCTTCTCTCAAATATTCTTTGCGCACGTACTTTCCAATTTTTATTAATGAGTAATGGCCTCAGCTTATTTTTAATTCTTTCATAAATATTTTTCATAGGAAAATAAAGCCAAATGCCCGTTGTTTTTTTTAAGAGGGCTCTATTGTGCCGATCAAGAATTATTCCTCCACCAAAGGAAAATACTGTTTTACTTTTAAAATTGCTCTTCTTTATAACTTTTTTTTCGAGTCTTCGAAAATAAGGCTCTCCTTTATATTCAAAAATATCTTTTATACGTTCTTTTTCTCTTTTTTCAATATATTCATCTGAATCAAAAAATCTAACTTTACCCATATGTGCTAATCGTCTGCCAACAGTCGTTTTGCCGACTCCCATAAACCCAATTAGTGAAATACTCTCCATATTATTCTTTCTTACTGAATGAAGAGCTTTTTTGGCTATCGTATAATCTGCTTTTTCACCCGTAAAAAGCGTATACGATTCAAGTGCCTGATTGATCAGCCAGGCTTCCCCATCGATCGTATATGCCCCACGTTTTTTTGCTTTTTTAAGTAATAATGAATCACCATAATTTGCATCAATAATAATATGTTTTTTTTCTATCCATTTCTCTTCAACAATATCGATATCTCGGATAATAGTATTAATCAAAATATCAGCGTTTTGTAATTCATCTTTGAGATTTTTAATCTCACGAAAACTACATCCAAATGAATCGGCAATTTTTTTTGCTTTTTTTAAAGTTCTATTAATGAGCGTAACTTTTGCTCCAAGACTCAGGAGTGCATAAACTGTAGAGCGTGCGGCTCCTCCAGCACCTAGGACGATACAGTGTTTATTCTTTATCTTAATTCTATTTTGTTTGAATGAATGAAGTACACCTAGAAAATCGGTATTGTAGCCATAAAGCTTTTTATTTTTTTTCACTACAGTATTAACTGCTTGAATAGAGCGTGCATGAGTATCGATTGAATCTAGATATTTCATGATTTCTTCTTTAAATGGCGACGTAACATTAATGCCGAAGAGAGGGAGTTCTTGAAAGAGCTCTTTTACCTCGCTACATTTATCGAGGTGGATTCTCATACAATGAGCATCACTACCAGCAGCTTTAAAGAGTGAATTATAAATGAAAGGACTTTTGCTGTGCACGATTGGATTTCCAATAACCCCGTATAAATTACATGCCGACACGTTGTAATGTTCCCATTAAAGATTCTAATGTTTCTTTATCAAGTTGACCTTCTGCTGTCTCATTTCCCTTTGTCAATGATGCATATATAAAGGGAGCACCTAAAAATAATGAAGCTATTCGTGTAAATTTTCCCTTATTGCCTAAGCCAAAAGCGATAATTTTTTGTGACAATTCCTTTTGTGTATCATACAGAGAAAGAATGCGACTGCATTCAGATTCATTCGAAACATGGCAAACAATTTTTGCAATATCTGCATGTGATTCAAAACACCATCCCATTATTTGTTCAAGTTCTCTTTTGGTGGGTGTTTTATTATAATCGTGATGAGAAATTATTATCTTTGTATTGTTTTTTCGAGCAACGCTCATAACCTCTTGTTTAAAAGCATCGCTTGATTCGAGTTCAATATCAACAAAGGTCGCACCACAAGAAGCTGAATGTTTTAATATATTCATTCTTTTCGTATCATTCGATTCTTTTGGTCTACACGTTGCGATTATTTGAGCTTTCTGCCTACAGAGCTTTTCAATCTCTTCTTCGCGTACATTCATCAAATCAAAACGAAGTTCAACAAGTTCTTCATTTTTTACTACTTCTAAACATTCGTTAAATGACAATTCTTTTATACTAACACAGATCATTGAAGAGCTCCTCCAATTGAGCTATAGGTATTTTTTTGACAAATACATTTCCTATCGAATGCAATAAAATAAAATCTATTTCATGTAAGCCTCGCTTTTTGTCTTTTTTAATCGCATCAAAAATTTCATCTTTTTTAAAATGTATATTCGTTGGTAATCGATATTTTTGAAGTACATGCTCTATACGCTCACTCAGCTCAGATGAAATGAAATTATTATAGATACGGGATAATCGAGAAGCCAAAATCATTCCAATGCTCACTGCTTCTCCATGTGAGATCCCGTGGGCTTTTTCTAAAGCATGTCCAAAGGTATGACCAAAATTGAGTTTTTTTCTTTCGCCTTTTTCTTTTTCATCTCGCTCAATAATACATGCCTTAACTTTGAGAGAACTATAAATCATATGCTCTAAAACATCATTATCGAGTTTTAATGCCCTTCTATAATTATTTTCTAACAATTCAAATAATAGAGGATCATTAATCAAGGCATGTTTTATTATTTCAGCAAAACCCGATTTAAAGTCATTTCTTTTTAACGTTGAAAGCACAGATAGATCACAAATAACAAATTCAGGCTGATTAAAAACACCGATTATGTTTTTATATCCATTAAAATTTACGCCATTTTTTCCACCAATGCTTGCATCAACTTGTGAAAGAAGGGTTGTTGAAACAAATCCAAATCGAATTCCTCTCATATAGGTTGAAGCAACAAAACCGGTAATGTCTGAAATAACTCCTCCTCCAAAACCAAGAATAAATGAACTACGATCGACTTCTAAATTCATCAGTTCTTCGTATATTTTTTCTACCGTTTTTAGGTTTTTATTTTTTTCTCCAGGCTTTATTTCAATGACTTTATACGGATGAAAAAAATCAGGATATAACGCTTTAATCGTTGTATCAGTGATGATAACAATTTGAGAAGCATCAATATAATTTGTTACATTTTTATACGATTCCCCAATAAAGATTTTTGATGTGTGTGAATTATTCGTATGAATTTCTAATAACTTCATTCATTAATCTCTTTCATACTCTTTTCAAGCTGAGCAAGTTTTTTCATTATACCAGTAAATTCTTCTGGAGTCAGGGCTTGATCTTTATCAGAGAGCGCCTCTTGTGGATTACGATGTACTTCAATAATCAGTCCATCGGCTCCACAGGCAAGTGCCGCAAGGCTCATCGGTTCAATAAATTTAGGACGACCTGTCCCGTGAGATGGATCAATAATTATGGGCAAATGAGTTTCTTCTTTAATTGCAGGTACCATGGAAAGATCGAGTGTATTTCTCGTGTAGGTTTCAAAGGTTCGTATCCCTCGTTCACATAAAATAACATGTGGATTCCCCTCCGTTAAAATATATTCAGCACAATTGAGCCATTCTTTAAGTGTTGAATACATGCCTCGTTTCAGTAAAACTGGTTTTTTTATTTTTCCTACTTCTTTTAAGAGCGAAAAATTTTGCATATTTCGAGCGCCGATTTGAAGAAGATCAGCATATTCTGAAACCCATGTCACATCACGCGGATCAATTACTTCAGTAACAATTGGCAAACCTGTTTCTTTCTTTGCCTTTTCTAAAATCTTTAGCCCCTTCAGACCCAATCCTTGAAAGTCATAAGGCGATGTGCGCGGTTTAAAAGCCCCGCCACGTAACATCTTTGCTCCGGCTGCTTTTACTTTCGTGGCGGTTTCAATCGTTTGTTCTTCGGTCTCAACACTACAAGGCCCTGCAATGACAACAAATTCTTTACCCACCAAAACCCCACTTACGTTGACAATGGTTCTGTCTTCTGTACTCGATCGTGATACCAGTTTAAGTTTTTCCATAGTATATTTCCTTAGCCAAATCAATTTTCTAAACCTTCATACAGTTCATATTATGAACGTTTTAAACGTTCATGCCAACAAAAAACAATGTTTTGACTAACAAAATCACGATAAGGTATACGGGTGTTATGAAACACTTCTCTCCTCGAAAACCAGATTATTTAAAAGTAAGTCTTCCAACGGATGATAATTATTTTACTATCAATAAAACTATTCGCGATTTGAATATTAATACTGTATGTACCCATGCAAAATGCCCTAATGTATTTGAATGTTGGCAAAAGCGACATCTCACATTTATGATTTTGGGCAGCCATTGCACGCGACGATGTGCCTTTTGTTCAATTGAAACGAAAAAGCCACATGAAGTAAGTGAAGTCGATGAAAAAGAATTAGACACAATTCCAAATCTTGTCGCAGAACTAAAACTCAATCATGTGGTCATTACTTCCGTTACGCGCGATGATCTTCCCGATGATGGCGCTAGTCATTTTATAAAACTCGTAAAAAATATTAGAGCTACCTCGCCCAATGTTACAATTGAATTATTAATACCTGATTTTAAACCAACTTCTTTAGAACGTATCATTGAAATAAAACCCACAGTTTTAGCTCATAATATGGAAACAGTTTCTCGATTATATAAAAAAATTCGCCCAAAAACGCGGTACGAATATTCTCTCACTCTTTTACACTCTATCAAAAAACACGATCCGGAAATTCTCTCAAAAGCTGGATTTATGGTCGGAATTGGTGAGACAGAAGAAGAAATTCACACGCTTCTTCAAGATATTTACAAATCAGAAGTCGATATCGTCACGATTGGTCAATACTTGCAACCTGCTTTACAGAATACTCCGGTAACTCGTTATTATAAACCAGAAGAATTTCTTGCATTGAAGAACTACA
>CAZRKD010000095.1:4461-6979 GCA_964600515.1 uncultured bacterium | reverse complement strand
AAATGAATCTCGACGAAATCAAAGAAATTATCCAAAAAGAAGGAGGAAAGATTGAAATACTCTTTCTTACCAATCCTCATCTTACTTCAGAACATAGATGCCTCATTAAAACGAAAAAGGAAATTTTTGAAGGAGATAAAATAGTATTAAAAGATAATGCCATAATCGAAATTATGAAAACTCATGGCAATGGAGAATATACTATCGCGTTAAGTGTGGAAAATATTTTTGAATATTTTGAAAGAAAAGGCTCGTTTCCACTTCCACCGTATATTAAACGAGCGTATAATAAAGCGATCGATGATGAACGCTTTCAAACAGTTTTTGCTGAAGCAGATGGTGCGATTGCGAGTCCTACTGCTTCGCTTCATTTTAGTAAAGAATTAATTGAGAGACTACAGCTCCAAGGAATTATGTTTATTCCCGTTACCCTTCATGTAGGCATTGGAACGTTTAAGCCAATTAAAGATGAAAATTTAGAAGAGCATACTATGCATGCTGAATATTATTGTGTAGGCCGAAATTCGGCAGATGCCATTAATCATGCAAAAAAAGAGGGCAGGAGAGTCATAGCCATTGGGACTACTGTTTTGCGTGCGCTTGAAAGCGCTCGAAATCAAAATGGAAGTGTACGTGAAGACGAGGGAATGACAGAACTTTTTATTTATCCAGGCTATACAATTACAACATGCGATGCTCTTATTACTAATTTTCATCAACCGCGCTCAACGTTACTTGCTCTTGTTTCAACATTTTGTGATCGCGAATTTCTTTTAGAATCTTATCGAGAAGCTCTCGAAAAAAACTATCGCCTTTTTAGTTATGGAGATTCGATGTTTATTTATTAATCGATATCTAATGCTAATTTAGGATTTTCAAAGGCAAGGCGAATTCCTACAAAAAAGAAGTTTTGGTTATCATCAAGTACTTTTTGATAATTGATAACTCTCATATACGAAAAATCTGTATACACTTCGGTAAAAGCAGAAAGTATATTAATAAGGTTTATCCCAAATTGATAGCGTTGTTCATCGGTTTCTAATACTTCTAAAGAATCTCGTTTAGTAAAAATAAAATCGAGTCCGATTTTAAGCTCTGTTTTAAATCGATATAATAGATTCAAATACACTTCATGCGCATTAGGGTCTAGATTTGATCCTAAATTTCTATTCTCATAAGTATATCCCGATGGATATGATCTAAATACCCCATAGGTCTTTGAGGTATCAGCATATGAAAATTTAAGGGCAAATTCACCGGCTCGGTCAATGCGAGGAATATTTATTCCAATCATATAATTAATGCTATTGTCATATGAATCAACTGTTTCACTGAAATCATCAAAGGCAACTTCAGAAATGAGTTCAATATTTCGTAAGCCAGGGAATCGAAGTTTCAAATCAATATCTGATATTTTTTGAATCGATCGACTTCCTGTATAATTATCAGAGATGTTCGTATCATCGTCTTCATACACAAAGAAAAAATTCCCAAGAACTCGTCCAAAACTGGGATCACTTACGGTATCTCCGCCAGATAAAATACTTTGGCCGAGACCAAATTCAATTTGATTGATCGGTAAAAAATTTAATTTTAAAGCAGTAAACTTTGTATTCGGATATCCAGATCTATTTTTATCGAGAACACCGAAAAGAAAATTGTATTTTAGAAGTCCAAATGATGGAATCTGAAATGGCCGGGGATTTTTTAATGAGATGAGAGGAAACTTCTTTAAATTGCCCAATGGTTTTGCATTATCAGACAGTAAGAAATTTCCTCGATCAAAAAAGCCCCATCGAATACTATCCCTCCCAATTTTGAGTTCAGTGTTGACATACGTGCCTTTGAGATAGAGCTTGTGAAGATCAAAATCAAAATTATCGCTCTTCTCACTGTCATTATACATTATCCATGATATCGATGGCTCAAAATAGAGATTAAGATAACTATAAATGTCGAGCCTATGACCTGAATATATAAAGAAGTTATGTCCATCAAATAAATCTCGACCTTCATTATATGCGGTAAATGAATCTGGAGTTTCTTCAGTAATAAAATTATAGCCGAATGTTATTGTTTCAGGAGCAGTGAGTTCCATGCCATATCGTTTATAGGGATGTGTATTATATTCCATTATGTCTTTTTTATAACGTTCGACGAGCTTTGAGAGTGAAAGATAAAAATAATAATAGTCCTCACGCTCTGCATATCGAGACGTCACAATCGATTCTCCAATGAGTCGCGCTATCTCATGACGTGTATGAGGCTTAATGCCATCAATTTCATAGGGAAGAATTCCAAAGCCGCGCACAAAATCGAATTCATGCTCGACATTGGCATTATGAACATCGCCGCTCGAGAGGAGAGCAGCGTGTGCATGAAAACAAAATAAAAGAAAAACAATAGTTGCAATGTTGAGTATTAGTGATTGACAAGAAGTTTTACACATGAGATATGATATTAATATGTTAACAAATAAAGATCTAGAACAAATCAGAAAAGTTGTTAGGGAAGAAGT
>CAZRKD010000095.1:0-4451 GCA_964600515.1 uncultured bacterium | reverse complement strand
CGCGATATCACTAAAATGAAAAGCGATATCGATGCAATTGCTACTCTTTTTGATACCGAATATATTAGGTTACGAAAACGCGTTGATCGTATCGAAAGGCATCTCAATCTTTCTGCCATTTAATTATCAATGTCCCCTAACATTATTAAACTATGTATAATTTTCATGTTTGTATCATTCTACGCATATGCTGAATTTTTTCCTGAACTTCCAATTGTTGATAAAACATTAAAATATACAAAAAAATGGAATGAGGTTACGACTGATCATTTTAGCGTGATTTTTCCACAAGGCATGGAAGAATTTGCTATAGAGGCAAGTTTTATTTTTGAAGATGTTCATAAAAAGATGTCTTTAGCCTACGGTCAAGAAAATCGCCATACCAATGTCATTTTATTACCCAACATTGATGATTTTAATGCCTTTGCTGTTGCTTTGATTGATACTATTTTTATTATCCTTCAGCAACCACTCGACAATTTGTCTGAAGAAATTAAATTTACGGGAACTCTACGGCATACATTTATTCACGAATATGCACATATATTACAAGGCAGTATTATATCGGGACTTCCACGGTGGGTTCATTATCTTTTTCCTTTGTATTTGCCAGGTACCATATTACCTACATGGTTTATAGAGGGATGGGCAACATATGAAGAATCACAAAGAAGTACTACAGGTCGAGTCCATTCGAGTTTTACTGATATGTTGCTTAAACAAGATGCCCTCGATGGAAAGTTAACAAGAATAGAAGATCTCAATCCAGAATATTCTAAAATTCCACGAGGAGGCTATCTTGTATATTTGTATAGTGCAAAATTTCTCAATTTTATTGCCCAAAAATATGGCGATAAAAAATTATATGAATTAGTTCATTATTTTGGAAAAAAACTGACACCATTTTTTTTGGATTATAAATCTAAAAAAATATTTGGGAAAAGTTTTCATGATCTTTATAAAGAATGGGAAGATGATATTATTAAAAAGTATCAAAAAATAAATACACATACTCAGGGATATGACGAAATTATTTTTTTATCTGAAAAAGTAGACAATATGAGGGTTTCCCCTGATGAAATTGTTTATTTTTATGATAGTATAGATTCAAGTATTAAGAAGATCACCAAAGATAATCACAAAAAGAGAGTTTTTTCGCTCAAAAAAAATACGCTCTTCCATCTTCAACAGTTTGAAGTCGATATTCCTCTTTTGTATCTCGTCATTAACGAAGAAAGAGTGGATGGATTTTTTTCTGACTTATATCGGTATGATATGGTCACAAAAAAATTACAAAAACTTACGGAAAAAAATAGAATCGAACGAATTCAATTACTCAAAGATAAAAACAAAATACTCTATGTTAAAAATGAGCTCACCAAACGAAATATCTATGAATTGAATCTCAGTAATTTTACTGAAGTACAACTGACAAACTTTGGATATCACAACCAAGTGCTTTCGATTAGTGTATCACCGGATGAAAAAAATTGTGCATTTGTTTATTTTGATGAATCAACTGAAATGTATAATCTCTATGTGATGAATCTTTCGAACCGATCAATTACCCAAGTAACCAATGATAAAGAAATAGAAACAGATCTCGACTGGAAAAATAACAATGAACTATTGATGAGTAGTAATAGGGACAATGTCTTTAATATTTTTCATTATGATTTTACTACAAGAGTTATTTCAAAGGTTTCGAACGAAAGCCTTGGAGCATTTGAGCCTCATATAGGAAAAAATAATAAACTCTTCTATGTGGCTTATGGAAAAAAAGGTTATTCATTAAAATCAGGTAATTTCAAAGTAGAGAGCTCACCGGATCAACGAATACCTATTTATGATAACTTCGTAGATTTAGAGGCAAAAAAAACATCTCATCTCAATGAGAATATTCCAAAAGTTGAATCGTATCATTTTTTTAAACGCACGATTCGTCCCCTCGGATTTTTACCGTACGTAAGTATGGGATCACGTTCAAATGAAGCATCAACATTGGGTTTGATTGCTCTTGGTTTTGATCCATTATTTACCAATGAATGGTGGATAACGGTAGGATATATGCCACAAATTAATGATTGGGAGCTCCGCCTCCAGTATCAACTCAATTACTTTTATCCCAATATTGTCATTGGCTATGAAAGATGGCCTTTACTCTTGAATAATCGTTTTTTTGATGAGAATGGTAAGGAAATTGATACCGATATCACCTACGAAGAAAAAATTAGTGCCGTGAATTTCGGGCTTAAATTTCCTATTCATCCATTATCGAGTATATCATTTCTCTATAATTATGAAGATCACAACGAAGTTTCAGAGCGTCCCGATGGGGCAGAAGAAGAATTTATTCCAGGCTCACGGCGGTATGCAGGTTTTAGTTCTCGTTATAAATTAAGTAATTATAACAATTCGTATTCATTAACAGGATACATATACAATAGAAGTTTTTTTTCTGAATATAATCAGGAAAGAATAATTGTAAATTATAAACGTTACCACGCATGTGCCGATTGGTATCATTTTAACTTTATGAAAAAACAGAGTATCACTTGGGTACTTCAGGGCGGAATTGCATTTGGAGAGATTCAACAAGATGTTTTTTATTTAGGAGAACAGCCCGTATTACTTGAGATATCATCCTCATTTACTGATGTCCTCATTGATTTTAGAGGATACAATATATCTGAAATTTCTGGGAATAGATTTTTAAAAACAAGTTTTGAGTACACCATTCCTCTTGCTACACACAACTATGGAATTGGCTATAATTTATTTATAAAAAAAACAACGCTCGATTTATTTACGGATTTTGGGAATGCATTTCAAGGCTCGCCTGAATTTTCTCTCTTTAAATGGTCAATTGGTCCTGAACTTAATCTTGATTTCAATGTAATGAACTCTATTTTAGCAACATTGGTGGTTGGGTATGCGTATCGAATGACCGATGGAGATCAAGCACGATTCCCGTATGTTCGATTGTTTGGAAGGTTTTAAGCTTTAACAAATGATAACAAAAAATCTTCCATTGTAATACCTCTCACTTGTTCTGTTTCAAAAGTATTTTGGCAGATAACCGTAAGTTGTTTTTTAGGAAATGTTTTCGCAAACCAGGTAAATTCGATAGGTCCTGATGTACCTCGTTTGACCTCAATAAAATTATTTTTAGGAGTAACAAAATCAACTTCATGCTCTTTTGATTGCCAAAAACCAATGGCCTCTGGATTATCAATGCGTGCAAGTACCGATCGTCGCCAAATTTCTTGTGCAACAAGCCATTCATAGAACATGCCTTGGTAAGTCGAAGGCAATGCAGTAAATGCATCAGGGCTTCGAATTCCCGCTTCATGAAAGGCGATTGCAACAGCAAGATTAATAAAATGGAATTTGCAGGGTTTTCTCAAAATAAGTATTCGTTTATTTTCATCCCAAGGCCACGAAGGTAAAATACTCATGAGATCAGTTAAATGTTCAATATATCCACTCGCAATAGTATTATTAGCTAAGCCTGTTTCACGTGCTAGTTTAGCGTACCCTACAGGATTTGTTCCAAATCGAAAAAGCCCCTGCATAATATTGAAAAGCGATACACGACTTCTTCCTGATTTAACAATATCACCCACAATCCAATCACGAGTGAGTTGAATAACATATTCGGGAATACGTCCCACGGTAAAGATCTCATCACCGGCAATTGGTGAACCACCGGTAAGTAAGTAAGAAATAAGTGTCTTTTGTCCAAGCTTTTTGTGGCACATTCGATGAAATTCTCGATACGATATGGGTAAAAAAATATATTCATGCTGAGGAAGCTTTCCTTTTCGTCCGGGAAGTTTTTCAGATCCTCGTCGTAGATCCTCGGCCTTTGAGCCCGTTGTTATAATTAATACATCATGTAAATATCCTCGATCCCATACTCGTTTAATTCCCCGTTGCCATTCTGTCATTGCAGTAACTTCATCGATAAAGAGTCGTTTTAATGGTGCATCTTTTGAATAGGAATGGTGAAGGGTTATCAGTTCTTCGACGAATCGATCTTCGGATACAATTTCATCTCCATTGAGATAATAGGTACTTCCAGCCTTCCATTCTTTTACCGAGGCCTGCAGCTGCATTTCGAGCCAGGTACTTTTTCCATATTGACGCGGTCCACGAATTATTAAGAGCCCGGGTTCTTTTGGTAATGAATCGAGACCAAACTCAAAACTAAATTGAGCCTTTTTTTGTGCTAATTCAATGAGGTGAGGGAAAAGTTGTGGGTGATTGATTTCTCCTCTACTTAATAACTCATTTATTTCTCTAACGTTCATAACGTTAGGATATCAAACGTTCTAAACGTTAGCAAGAAAATTATATCCCTGTCATCCTTAAAATTCTGATATTTAACAATCAACATTTGCCAAGAAGAATTATGACTGTCTCTTATACACATCTGACGCTGCCGACGA
>CAZRKD010000094.1:0-7025 GCA_964600515.1 uncultured bacterium | reverse complement strand
GTGTAGAGAATTTCATGATTTCCCGTCAGGCCACTTTCAAGTGAGCCGAGAATAGCCATTGCTCCGACACAATAGATAATGCTTGCCGAAACAAATCCTTTTACAAAACTATCAGAAGATTTAGTAAAACGTTTTTCTAAAAAATTTCCAATATGCTCAAGTTGTTTTTCAAGATTTAGAAATTCACCAATGAACGTTCCAAATGTAATGCAGAGAGCAATGACAAGAAAATCACTAGATTTGAGCGCATTGTTTAAGCCCACAATTAAGGTACATAATCCAAGCGCAAATATAATTGGTTCTTTATATTTTTCCGCAATTCTTTTTTTTAGAAAAACGCCTACACAACTTGCTAAAACAATCGCAAGAGCATTGACCCACACTCCATTCATATTTTATTATCCTTTCTCATTATTACAAAACCTTAAAAAATTCCGGCTGATGAAAATTGGGCGATGTTTTTGTTTCTGGTAAAAATGCAGAAAAATAAAATCGCTTTCCTGGAAAACCTAAAATCGCAAAAAAATTGCCGCAAATTTTTCGTGTTTCGGAAAGAAGAAGATTTCCGGAGAGACTTTTCAATAGAATAGTCAGCGTTGCGTCCCAACTCCTATTATCTGAATGTATTTTTGCTTCATGCGTAAAATTGCTTTTATATGAAAGATTTAATTCTGTATGAGGTTTTATAATTTCAAGTTCACAGTATTGATTATAAGGAGTAACTTGGAATTCATAATAATGCGGATTTCCGTCAAGTGTTCCATAGAATTCAACGACATCCATATTCCATAAGCCCCAGCATGATTTATGCTTTGGAAAGTCAGGATCAGCAAAAATTGATTCGGTTTCTACGGTAAAATGTATCGCAAGAGTAGTTGTAGTTACAGAGTACTCATATGATACGCTTGGTTTTGGGATATCTCTATTTTGAGTATACATAATATTTAAGTTTGACATGATCTTCTATTCTAATAAAGCAACTTAGTATAACTTTGTCTAGACAAGATCTTAAATATGTTTTACTTTTTTTGTATGTTAGTAAATTGTGTCGTCTATAAAGAAGGAAAAAAAGTCCGCGCTATTCCTGTCGATGAAATAAGCGATCATATAAAAGACAAAGATTCTTTTGTTTGGGTAGCACTAAAAGATTCTGATCAAGCTGAATTAGAACACATGCAAAGTGAATTCAATTTGCATGAGCTATCACTCGAAGATGCCCTTAAAGGTCATCAGCGTCCCAAAATTGAAGAGTATGGAGATTCACTTTTTGTTGTTTTAAAAACTATTGAAATTACAAACGAGGGGCATCTTGAAACCGGTGAAGTCGATATTTTCGTTGGACCACAGTATGTGCTATCAGTAAGAAATAACTATCAAAGAGGTTTTGCACCAGTGCGAGATCGTTGCGAACGAGAGCCTGATCTTTTGAAATATGGCCCAGCATTTGTTCTTTATGCGCTCATGGATACTGTTGTAGATCGCTATCTTCCCATCATTGAACATCTTGAAGATGAACTCGAATCAGTTGAAGACAGAATTTTCTCAAACAAATCGTCAATCCGATCGAATATTGAAGATCTCTATGAATTAAAACGAAAGCTTGTACTCGTTCAACACCTTATATCGCCTCTCATTGAGGCTGTCGGAAAACTCTACGGTGGACGCGTTCCCCAATTATGTATCGGAATGCAGGACTACTATCGCGATGTATATGATCATGTTGTGCGAATCAATAAGGCTATTGAAAACACTCGTGAAATATCGACCACAGCCATTCAAGTAAATTTATCGATGATTACGTTAAGCGAATCAGAAGTAGGAAAAAAGCTTGCAGCTTACGCTGCTCTTTTCGGAGTTCCAACAGCTATAACAGGAATTTATGGAATGAATTTTGATTACATGCCTGAATTACAAATGAAATATGGTTATCCGATCATTGTGAGTATTATTGTCATTATTGATGTAATCCTGTGGTTTAAATTTCGAAAAGCCCGATGGTTATGAGATGCTCATCTTAGAAAAATATTGGCCCATTTTACTGACGATTGCCTCAAGTATTCTTTATCACTTTTGTCAAAAAACAACTAAACTCACTATTCATCCCGCAATACTATTTGCGGCAGTCTATTTTATTTCTTTTCTTATTTCAGTTCTTTGGTGTTTCCAAGTACCTAACATACCACACGAACTATTAAAATTACGCGGACAAATCGGCATGCTTTCTTTATTTAGCCTGTCTATTATAGGTATCGAAGTAGGATTGTTACTTGCATATCGTTATGGCTCTCATCTCAATAATACTGCTGCGATTGTACAATCGGGAGTTATCGTCAGTCTCTTTATCATTGGAAGTATCTTATTTAAAGAAGCTGTGAATCTTCGTAAAATACTAGGCATCATCTTGATCTTATGTGGCTTATTTACCATAATGTCACATAGATTTTTTTGATACATCATATCAGATACTTGACAAATGAAGCATTCAGAGTATATGCTTTGCATCTAATAAATTTCATAAAAAGATTCGGAGTTATTATGAAAATAAGGCGTTTTTTATTATTTTTCGTTGTATTTCTTTTACCTCTCAATTCATTAAAATCAAGGGAAATATATCCAAACACTCAAAAAAGTCTTGCATGAAGAAGAGAGGTGGCTCCCTTTGTCAAGACAGAAATACTGCAAAATGTCAATAAATGTAACTTGCTGATTTTAAAACAATTCTTATGAAATAATCTCGTTGTTACCATTCTTGTAAAGAAAAAATTCAGATATTAATTTGACAAATCTAGCATACCAATGTATGCTTATACATCAATGTAAATGGAGGATATATGCATAGAACTCAGTTATTACTTGAAGATTGGCAGTATCAAAAACTGACAAAACTCGCTCGAGTGAAAAAAAGAAGTCTTGCCGAGATTATACGCGAATGGATTTCAGAGCGATTAAAAACTAAGGCAAAAAAAAATGACCCCCTCTTTGCTGCAATCGGTATGATTAAGGGAAAAAAGAGCAAAACTCGTATCAGTGAAAATGTTGATGCAATACTGTACGGTAAGAAAGAATAGAAATGGAAAAAGTTTTTATTGATACCGGAGCATTTTATGCTTTAGCTGATACAAGTGAAGGCACGAATCATACTCATGCAAAATCACTTTTTCATGAAACAAAATTTGTATGGTATAGCTCAAACTATGTTTTCGATGAATTAGCTACACTTCTTTTATATAGAACATCAAAAAGGATCGCGATTCAATTTTGTGAAGCTATAAGAGCAAGCGAAAAAATTGTATGGTTCTATCTCAAAGAAGAAGACGAACAAAATGGCTTTGAACTTTTTCGAGATTTCAAAGACAAAGAATGGAGTTTCACCGATTGTACCACAAATATTTTACTCAAAAAACACCGTATTGAAAAGATATTCACTTTTGATAAGCACTTTAAGCAGATGGGATTTGTTACAGTATAAACTTCTTATCTTGCGATCATTATTTTTTCTTTTCCTAAATTAATATGAATATCTGAGGATTTCTGAATTGTTCCTATAACCGAAAATTCTTTATTTAATACAGTCCCCTCTTCCACAATCACCAGCATTCCCCAACCCATATTAAATGTTTCAAACATTGTTGTATAATCAATATTCGCACGCTTTTTGATTTCCTGAAAAATTTCGGGAACTTGTGGAAGTGTTATATCAAATCCGTATTGTGTTAATCGGAAAAGATTACGAAAGCCGCTGCCGGTAACATGAGCTATTCCATGAACTTTTTCATGTAAGCTATTAATTATATTAAGTATTTCTTTAACATAAATTCGTGTAGGAGCGAGAAGTTTTTGGATATAGTCTTTTTCTTTTGTATCAAAGAGTTTGCGAATTAATGTATAGCCATTGCTGTGTGCCCCTGTCGAAGGAATTCCAAGAATTATATCGCCTGGCTTTATTTTTTTGCCCGTAATTATTTTATCAGGATGAACTAATCCCACGGCAAAGCCGGCAAGATCATATTTTCCACTATCATAAAAATCAGACATCTGTGCAGTTTCTCCGCCAAGTAAAAGCATACGCGCTTCACTACATGCTTCTACTATACTTACAAAAATTTCTTTTTTAACTGCATCATCAATTTTTCCATGCGCAATATAATCGAGAAAAAAAAGTGGTGTTGCGCCCACACAGAGTAAATCATTGACGTTCATTGCGACGAGGTCTTGGCCAATTCCTGAATGTAAACCCGCATCCATGGCGAGTTTAATTTTTGTTCCCACGCCATCAGTTGTTGCAGCAATTGCAGTTCTATCATTTATTTTATAAATTCCTGCGTAGTCACCAACTTTTGAAAGAAGATTCGCATTATTCGTCGCCAAACAATCTTTAATGTAATCAACCCATTTTTCTGCTTTGTGAATGTCGACGCCTGCGGTTTTGTAATCCATACTATACTTTCTAATGTAAAAAATGTCTTCGTCCCGTCATCAGGACGTAAATGCCCTTCTCCTCTGCTCGTTCGAGTACTGCTGGATCATTCTTTGATCCACCTGGCTGCATTAAATATTGCAGTCCCAATTCGCTCATTTCATCAATTAAATCGGGAAACGGCAAAAATGCATCGCTCGATGCGAGTATAGAATCAAAATCGAGTTTTTCTTTTGATACCTTTATTTTTGGAGCAATGAGTTCACGAACGCAATCTACACGGTTTGGCTGACCAAAGCCGGAAGCTAAGAGCATATACTTGTTTTCACTAATTCGAAGCGTAAGCGCTACTGCATTTGATTTCATACTTGCAACAGCAATCTCTGAAAATCGCACAAAATTACTATCATGGAAAATTTCTGGTGCATCTTTAGGAATTTTAATTGGCTCAAAATTTTCATCTCTATTTTGGAGGAGCATTCCAACCGAAGTAATTTTCCCTTCAAATGGCGAAAACTTTAATGCATCAAAGGCCACCAGCCTTAAATTTTTCTTTTTATCTTTTACGATTTGTAAAAATTTCTCTGAAAAACTGGGAGCTGCAAGAACTTCTATATATTTATCATCAATCTCTTCGAGAAATTTTGATGAAACACGGGCATTCAGGGCTACAACACTTCCAAATGCACTAACTTCATCGCCCGACCATGCAAAACGAAATGCGCTTATCACATCAGGGGCGATTGCTAATCCACAGGGGTTATTGTGTTTTATCACCACAGCTGCAGGCTCTTTAAAACGGCTCATAATAGTCACTGCGGCATTTACATCTAAAATATTATTATATGAAATTGTTTTACCATATTCGAGTATCGATAGTGCATCATTTAAAAATACGGTCGCTTCTTGGTGCGGATTTTCTCCATAACGAATGGGCAGCGCTTCTTCAAAATCTACCTCAGGATCAAGTGTTTTGAATCGTGCAAATATATGTTCATCATAATCAGCAAGCATTCCAAAGGCTTTTTGAGCCATTTTTTTTCGGAAAGCGAGAGATTCAGGTGAATTATAGTCGTGATGCAAAAGTATTTCACTCGCTTCATTATAATCTTTTGGGTCATACACGGCCATAGTATAGCGATAATTTTTGGCAGCAGCTCGAATCATATTTGGTCCGCCAATATCGATTGTTTCAATCGATGGCTTTTCTTTGAAGGGATAAAGATTACACACAACAATATCTATTTGAGGAATAGCGTATTTCTCTACATCAAAACGATGATGTTCTTTTTGTCGATCAAAAAGAATTCCACCCAAAATTTCATATGATATTGTTTTGAGTCGACCATCAAAGACTTCTGCTTTATCAGTAAACGTACTTACTTCAATGCATGAAATTCCTTGAGTCTCGAGATATGTCTTGGTTCCACCTGTCGCAATAATACGATAACCAAGTTCAATAAGTTTTTTTCCAAATACTTCAACATCTTTTTTATTGTATACACTCATTAATGCATATTTAGAGTGATCGTGCATATTCAATTCCTTTCTCAAAAATAACCATACCAAGAGGAAGTTGTTTTTTTCTATCAACTCCGACCGGATGCATCTCATATCTATGAAATGCTTCTGGATGAGGCATCATGCCTAAAACTACGCCAGTCGTATCACACATTCCTGCACTATTACAAGCAGAACCATTGGGGTTATTCGTATACGTAAAAACGATTTGTCTTGAATTAAATGTTTTTTCATCAGCAAAAACAACTTTTCCTTCGCCGTGACGAATAGGTAATTCAAAATAATCAGGAATATCTTTGCCAAATACCAGGGAACTTTCTTTATTTTTTTCTAAGCCAACCCATGTATTAATAAAATGGCCACTTTCATTTTGGTCAAGCGCTATAGGGAAAAATCCTAATTGAGCGAGCACTTGAAAGCCATTGCAAATGCCAATAATAGGACGTTTCTTTTCAATATGGCGAAGAAGCTCATCATAAAATGTTGCCTGTATTCGACGTGCGAGAACAAGTGCGCTACCGAGATAATCTGCATATGAAAATCCGCCAGGAAAAATAATCATGTGATAGTCGCGAACGAGTGGAGGATTTTCACAAATCTCATTCATGAGTTTTATATCGGCGATGCTCCCTGCTCTTTCACATGAAAACTTTGTTTCCACTTCGCAGTTGATTCCATCACCGGCAATTATAAGTACTTTTGGTTTATGCAACATATACATTTGCCCCAGTATATAAGTGTCTTATCTCATCGAGTGTCATACTAAAATTCCATGATTTGTTTTCGGTAAAATTACAATTAATATTTTTGCCACCTACAGTTCCCAATTCTACACAATTATTTTTTTTAAATATTTCTTTAAATTCATTTATTTTTTCTTTTTTTATACTCACCATAAATGTTCCTGTTGGTTCGGCAAATAGTGTTTTTGCATCAGCTATGAGAAGCTCTACTCCCCTATTGCCTCCTAATGATGATTCAATAATCGTAAGCAAAGCTCCACCATCAGAAACATCATGAATAGAATTAAAAAGATGTCGATGCTGTACAATCGTTCGATAAAGAGCATAATTTTTTTCTAAAGAAA
>CAZRKD010000093.1:0-7070 GCA_964600515.1 uncultured bacterium | reverse complement strand
TATCCTTCTCTACTTGCTTACCGTTTTACTCTTCTTCTTAATCGCGTGCCTCACTACAACATATCCCTTCATTGGTCCAGGAATAGCACCTTCGACATAGACGCAGTTATCTTCAGGAGTAATTTTAATGACTTTTAAATTTTGTACGGTTATTCGAGAATTTCCATGTTGGCCAGCCATGCCAACATTTTTGTAAACACGAGAAGGATCAGAGTGCTGGCCTAACGAACCTCCGTGACGAAAATATTCATGGGTTCCATGAGAACCTGGAGACCCACCAAAACCGTGGCGTTTCATAACACCGGTAAATCCTCGTCCTTTCGAGGTTCCAATAACATCGACAAAAGTATCGGGCTTCAGTACATCTGCCACCGTAATTTCTTTTCCTGGAGTCAATGTTTCCATGTCTTTGGCAGCTGCTTCTACTTCCCGGACAAAACGTCGCGGCGTTGAATTAATTTTTTTAAATTTTCCTAAAATGGGTTTTATGGTATTTTTCTCTCGCTTGATATCAAAGCCAAGTTGAATCGCATCATAGCCATCATTTTCTTTTGTCTTGTGCTCTATAACTACACAAGGCCCTGCTTCAATAACCGTTACAGGGATAACCATGCCTTTTGCATCAAAAACTTCGGTCATACCAACTTTTTTACCAAGAATTGCTTCTATCATATGAAAATCCTTTCGTACGTGAGTAAAGACGTTCAAATAGTAGATTTAGTAAGGAATTGCAAGAGAAAAATTGATTTCATTCATAATGTGTCCACATACGGATAATCTTTACCATCTTTTCTTCTTTGAAGACTTGATAGACCAACCGATGCTGAATATTGATTCGACGTGAATATGCGCCGGTAAGATCCCCCAACAATTTTTCATAAGGTGGTGGAGCTTGAAAAGGATTTTTTTCTAATAACCCAAGTAACTTTAAGATTTGCAATTTCAAACCCGAGTGCCGTAATTTTTTAGCATCTTTTTGGGCTTCTTTAGTATAGACGATCTTCCACATTTACCAATCCAATTTTTTGAGACATTTTTCGAGTGGTGTTTCTAAACCCTTTTTAATAGACTTTCTCATCCCTGGAATTGATACAAGATACAGGGTTTCTTCGATAGACCTCCAATCTTCTTCAGAAACAAGAACTCCATTATTTCTCTTTCCGGTAATTAAGACTGGTTCATGAAATTCTGAAACTTGATCAATAAGTCTATAAAGCTGTGTTCGTGCTTGGCTCGCCGATCGGGTACTCATATATTAGCCTCCTTATCTACTATAGTACGTAATAACGTACGTATTGTCAAGGGTTATTGCCATAACTGTTCGTGTTTATTTGGATAATCTGCGATAATCTTTACAATTTCTTTGGTAACTGGATGGACAAATTCAATATACCGTGAATGTAATGCTATTCCATTATGGGTAAAATTAGTTTTTGCTCCATATTTTTTATCGCCTACAATCGGAAAACCAAGAAAAGCAAGCTGCGCTCGAATCTGATGATATCGACCGGTTGTTAATGAAATCTCAATAAGTGAATAGTATTTACATGTTTTAAGAACTTTATATTGTAACAGCGCTTCTTTAAAATCTTTTTTACTCATATCACTCACTCGAGCTTTGAGACGATCATGTTTGATATAATGTTTAAGAGTAGCTTCATTATTAACTTTACCGATAATGCCTTCTACGAACGCATGATAGATTTTAATAATTTTTTGTTTTCGCATTAATGAATTAAGACGTGAAAGAGCCTTGCTTGTTTTTGCAAAAATGACCGCTCCACTAACTTCTCGATCAATACGATGAACTGCATGAAGAAAAACATTCCCTGACTTTTTATACTTTTTTTTAATATATTTCTTAAGTATGTCTTCAAGGCTTTCGGCGGATTTCTTGGGATCTGGTTGTGTGTTAATTCCTGCTGGCTTATTGGCAACAATAATGTGATTGTCTTCGTAGAGAATCATAGCGAAGGCACCTTATATCTTAACTCGTGCATTCCACGGCATAACAAAAACATCTTTCTTGAGTGGATACATAGAATGAGATGGACAGACAATTAAAGCTGGCATTAAAGGCAGATTCGGATAGGTTTGGCGAAAGGATTCAATTCCTCGACAATCGCGTATCTCGGGAGTTGTTTTGATTTTAATCTCGATGGGATAAAATTTACCATTCCATTCTAATAATAAATCAACTTCTCCCCCAGCCTGAGAACGCCAGTGATAGAAATTTGGCTTAGTCGTCATTAATGAAGCCTGTTTCCGTATATCATTAATGATTGCTGTTTCAAATATATTTTATATGGATATGGCATAGACATACCATGTATTCTGATGATATGATCATTGGAAATCAAGTTAAATTTATAATTTATTGATATTATTCATCTATTATCTATCCAACGTGCCCATGTTCCATTTGGTAATGGATATACACTTTCATTGCCTCGAAGAAACATTTCGCCCTTTTCAATTTTTCCCGAAGCATCTTTTTGTACCTCTATTAATAGATTTTCCAAAACGCTTGGGCTAAAGCCGGGCGTGTGGCATGAAAAAAGAACAAAGAGCGGATCTTTGCTTAATAATTCATTTACAAGGTCGAGTGTTGGAATAATATCATTTTCTATTTTATATACTTCGCCTTGAGCACCTCGTCCAAATGTTGGAGGATCAAGAATAATAGCATCATAAGAATTACCCCGTTTTTTTTCTCGTTTCATAAATTTAATAACATCATCGACAATAAAACGAACGGGAGCATCGGACAAATTGTTGAGGACAACATTTTCTTTTGCCCACGACATCATGCCGCGTGAAGCATCGACGTGACAAACTTTTGCTCCTGCTTTGAGAGCTGCAAGTGTCGAGCCTCCCGAATAGGCAAAAAGATTTAACACCGAAATTTCTTTTCTCTTTACTTTTGTTTTTTGAATACTTTCACGAATCCAACCCCATAATTCACGTTGCTCAGGGAAAATTCCCAGATGCCCAAAATCAGTGCCTGAAAGCTTAAATGTAATTTCATCAATTTCTATAGTAAAACTCTCGGGCAAAATATTTTTGCCATGCCAACGCTTGCCGGATTTCCGATCAAATGATGCATAACAATTTGCCCAGATCGATTCATCGAGTGTTTTCTTCCACACAGCCTGCGCCGCCGGCCTACGAAGAATATATTTTCCAAACCGTTCAAGCTTTTCTTGCCCCCCACTATCGAGGAGCTCGTACGTATCTTTTGTATTAGAATATGAATTCATACGTTAATAAATAGTAGAGATCTGGTGATATAAACATAATGCTCGGGTATTTCAACTATTGATTTTTGTATTAAAATCCTATTTACTAATTAATACATTTGCTATATAGACTATTGATATGTGTAAAACGATTCGAATAATCATACTGAGCTTTATTCTCTTTTCCGTTACCGAATCTCATATTCATGGATTAGATAAAGCAACTGATGAGAGAGTGTATCGTTATTATCTCCAGGGGTTTACACGATTAGAAATCACTCGTTTGCTCGGTTTAAAGTCCCACATCGTAGCTACTGCATTAATAAAACATAATTCTATCTCTGAGCGTGATAGCCATCGTAAAGGTAGATTGAACATTATCGCACTTATCGTTTTATACTCAGGAGAAAAAGAATTAGATTCAATTCTCGAAAATAATATTACCCAAAGTATATCAGCTCTCATGTTTGATGGGGAGTTGGATTTCAAAATACTCAATGATGTCGTACATACCATTATCGAAAAAGAAAACATAAAAACTTTAATTTTTCTAATCAATCAGTTTAAAGAAGGGAAAAGTTATAATAGAGTTCTCCAATTGAATGCAGAAACTTCCCCGTCTCTTATAATGAAAGCATTTACTCTTTATAAAAGAACGCATCCTGAAATCTATACCCAAAGACAAGAAAAAGATTACGTTGATGAATCAATAATTAAAGAAATAATAGCGTTATATTCTACAGGGCGGAAAGTTAAAGAACTCAGCGTATTATTTGCACTTAAAGAAAATCAGATTAGAGAAATACTTCGAGATATTATGTATAAAAAAAATATAGAATGTAAAGTATTTAGATAAATTTCTTTTCATTTTGTAATTCATTTCCCATGGCAACGTTTATATTTTTTGCCGCTGCCGCAGGGGCAGGGATCATTGCGGCCGACTTTTTCGCTGTCGCGTTTGATGGTCTCTCGCTTCTTTTCTACTGCTCGGCCTAATTGAAGTTTAGCTTCGCGTTTTGCATATTCTCTCTTAACTTCTTCTTCTCGAGCCTCTGCCATTTTAGCTGCATCCGACTCTTCCTGCTTTGCAATCTGAATCTTAAAAAGCTGCTCTATCGTATTTTCTTTGATGCGATAGAACATATCGCTAAACATATCAAAGCCTTCTTTTTGATAGATAAGTAGCGGATCTTTTTGGGCATAGCCATAGAGCCCTACGGCATCTTTTAAATGATCCATTGAAAGCAAATGATCCTTCCAGAGATTATCAATATTTTGAAGCGTTACAATGCGTTCGATACGTCGAAGTTGAGCATCTCCAATAAGGCCTTCTTTTTCTTCGTATACTTTAAGTATTCTATTTTTCACAAGATCAATGAGTTCAGAAGATTCTTTTTCAAGTACATTTTCCGTAAAATCAAAATGGATAGTAAAAGCACCAAAGAGCGCTTCATTGAAATTTTTGATATCAATCCTTCCCTCTTCATTCGGGTTATTGAGATTAAATGAAACAATATCGCTTGCAAGCTCTTCAATCCACTCACGAGTATTCTCTTTTATTGTTAGTCCTTCTAAGACTTCGCGACGTTTGCCATAGATAATCTGGCGCTGCTTACTCATGACATCATCGTATTTCAAAAGATGTTTTCGAATATCAAAGTTATGTCCTTCAACCTTGCGCTGTGCATTTTCGATTGCCTTTGAAATAAACGAATGCTCGATCGGAATATCATCTTCCATTCCAAGTCGGTTCATAAAATTGGCAATACGCTCTGATCCAAAGATGCGTAAAAGATCATCTTCAAGCGATAAATAAAATCGGCTCGAGCCCATATCGCCTTGTCGTCCTGCACGACCGCGAAGCTGATTGTCAATTCGACGGCTCTCATGTCGTTCGGTACCCAAAATATGAAGACCTCCTTTTGCTGCAATTCCTTCGCCTAAAACAATATCAGTTCCACGACCTGCCATATTTGTCGAAATCGTTACCGCATATGGCTGTCCAGCCTGCGCAACTATTTCAGCTTCTTTTTCATGTTGTTTTGCATTTAAGACATGATGCTTAATTCCTTCACGGGTCAGGAGTTTACTTAAAAGCTCAGACTTCTCTATCGATATAGTTCCGACAAGTACGGGGCGGCTTTCTTTATTGAGTTCTTTAATTTCATTCACCACTGCTTTGAATTTTTCCCGCGCTGTTTTATAAATCAAATCAGGATAATCTTTACGAATCATCTGTTTATTGGGTGGAATAACAATGACTTCAAGATTATAAATTTTCTGAAATTCTTCAGCTTCGGTATCAGCAGTACCAGTCATACCCGCGAGCTTCTTATACATACGAAAGAAATTTTGGAAGGTAATCGTTGCGAGCGTTTGATTTTCTTTTTCAATCGTCACATTTTCTTTTGCCTCAAGTGCTTGATGTAAACTATCAGAATACCGCCGCCCTGGCATGAGCCGTCCGGTAAATTCGTCAACAATAATAACTTCATCTTCTTGCACAACATAATCGACGTCTTTTTTAAAACACATATGTGCTTTAAGTGCTTGATGGACATGATGCAAGAGTTCCATATTTTCTGGTGCATAAATATTCTCAACGCCCAAGCGTTTTTCAACGTTACTCATTCCCTCTTCGGTGAGATTTGCTGACTTTGATTTTTCCTCGAGCGTATAATCGACATCTTTTTTTAAGCCAATCACTGCAGTATTTACCCGATAGTATTTATCAGTTGTTTCGTCAGTTGGACCCGAAATAATGAGCGGCGTTCGTGCTTCATCAATTAAAATACTATCGACTTCATCAACGATTGCAAAATGAAAATCTCGTTGGGTGTAATTCAGAAGACTAAATTTCATATTGTCGCGTAGATAATCAAATCCAAATTCATTATTTGTGCCATAGGTAACATCGCAGGAGTAAGCCGCCTTTCGTTCAGTATCGTTAAGTCCATGAACAATGATACCAACGGAAAGCCCTAAGAATTTATAAATCTCGCCCATCCAGTTTGCATCACGTTTTGCAAGATAATCATTGACGGTAACAACATGCGCCCCTTGTCCTGTCAATGCATTTAAATAAATGGGAAGCGTTGCCACGAGTGTTTTTCCTTCGCCGGTTTTCATTTCAGCAATCTTGCCTTCATGAAGGACAATGCCACCCAAAAGCTGAACATCGAAATGTCGCATCTTAAGCGTTCGGCATGATGCCTCGCGAACAACGGCAAATGCTTCTGGCAAAATATCGTTCACGGTTTTGCCTTTTGAAAGCAACTCTTTAAAATATGAGGTTTTTGCTTGAAGTAGAGCATCTGATAATGCTCTCACCCCCGGCTCAAATGCATTAATTTGATCAACCAATGGCTGCATTCGTTTCAACACCCGCGCATTTCTCGAACCAAAAATCTTTTTTCCAATAAAGTTAATCATAGTGTTAAACGAGAGAGTATACGGTATTTAATGAAAAAAACAAGCGCCGAGTTTTACAAAAATGAGAGATAAGTGTACTCACTTATTATCACTCATCGTATGACAATTATCAGCTCTTCTCCTAATCACAATCATACGATTTTAAAAATCATCAAATAGAATTCGTTTTTATGAAAGATCGTCATAATCGTCCTATAAAACACGTACGTCTTTCGCTCACCGAGCAGTGTAATTTTCGCTGCATCTACTGCGTACCGCCAGAAGGTATTCAACCTGCTCACAAGAATTATTATTTACAAGCTCACGAGATAGTACGACTCGTTCGGATATTCTCAAATAAGGGAGTCACGAAAGTAAAACTAACCGGTGGAGAGCCGCTCTTACGAAATGATATTTGCC
>CAZRKD010000092.1:0-7198 GCA_964600515.1 uncultured bacterium | reverse complement strand
CTTGCAACAATCAAAACTCACTCATTACAAATTGTATATATTATCATTTTTGGTATTGGCTCAATAATCGGCATGATGCTCATGAGTACTCTTATTGGTTTGCCTTTTCTCGTAACGACACAGCAATCATTAACAGCACATAGACTCATGAGAAGTATTGCAGGTATTACGAGTATTGGATTTGGATTATATATGATTTATTATTTATTGAAGTAACGGGGCAGTAGCTCAACGGGGAGAGCGTCACGTTCGCAACGTGGAGGTCGGCGGTTCGATCCCGCTCTGCTCCATAATTTAAACAGTAAATACAGCATCTATCTTCGCGGCTAGAATAAAATCATTTTCGGTAAGTCCATGGAGTGCATGAGTAGTGAGTTCTATACGAAGTTCTCGATAATTTGTTACGTGTAAATCTGGATGATGCCCTTCTCGTTCAGCAATTTCAGCAATTTTATTGATAGACTCAACAACAGACATAAAATTTTTCAAACTATATTCACGAAAAATCATTTTCCCATTATCGCTCAAATTCCAATTCGGAACTTTCTTTAAATACTCACTCGCCTCTTTTTTCGTAAATGATTTTCCTATACCTTCACAGGGAATGCATTTTTTATTGATAAGAATATTTCGATTATTCATAGATAAATATTATTTTTTTCGTTTTTTATAAAATACTTATCGTTTAGTCCAATACCTTCGGCAATCAGGTTAAGCGCTTTTTCAATACGCTCTTGTCGTGTTTCGTCACGTTTTGCTGTAGTTATCCATTCAAGATAATCATATTGTTTGGTCTTCGTGAGTTCAGCAAATTTTTTCTCTAATTTCTTTTTATGTAACTCAGTTTTGAAATACGCAGGTATCGTAATCGATCGTTTTTGGACGACTGGTTTTATGCCTTTTTCATTAATTAAGGCAGATTCTCGTAAGTATTCAGTGAGCTGTTTAGTTAATTGTAGGGTCAGATCTTTTTCTCTCAATAATTTAATCGTGCGATTACGCGTGTTATTATGGCCATCAGTAAAAAGTTTATAAGGATCCTTCATAAGACTGCCATTAAAGAACACAAACGACACATGTTCTTTAAATCCCCATAAGCCACATACCATACCGTGATAATTAAAGTTAGGACCCCATTTCCAATCTTCTTTAATTTCAGGAAGCACCTCATGAATGAGTTTTCGAAGCTTACGGCAGATGGTTTTCTGAAATCCCGATAAGCTATCCAATGCTTCATCAATTCTTTTTGAAGCGTCTTTACGTATGGTTGCCATAAATTCATATTAAAGCATATCAAAATAGAATTTTTCAACCGGAAAGCTGATGGTAAGCTTTCCGTCAAAAGACGTCAGTCACTTTGCCCGACACAGCTTAATGTTTCTTTTCTTCTTTCTTTCCATGAGCATTTTCCAACGCTTCTTTTTTTAAATGTTCAGGTAAGGTTCGAAATGTTTGTGGATACATGCGGACAACAACGCGGCGGTTTTTGGCTTGGTTTTCAGCAATGGGAACGCCATTATTATCACGGTTAGGGGCAATGGGCTGGGATTCGCCATAGCCAACGGCTCGGAGGCGTCTAATATCATATTTATTATCAACAAATAATTTTGTAACACTCGTTGACCGGGCAGATGATAGCTCCCAGTTTGAGGGGAATCGCTCCGACTGAATTGGAATATCGTCGGTATGCCCTTCAACTTCTATGCCATAACGATTGTATATTTTATCAGACATAATACGTATCAGCTCATTTAAAATGGGAAGTGCCCCTTCTTGAAGTTTATCTTCTCCAATTGCAAAGAGTAAGCCAGATTGAAATTCAATAACAATGCCTGCCCCATCGGTTGATATTTTAACTGAGCTTTCAAGTTTTTTTTGCTTAATTGCTTCGCGCATTTTTTTGATAACATCATTGATGGGCATTTCGGGTTTTGTTCCGGTCATTTGTTTTGAAATATTTGCTGTTGTTTCTTCAAACTTTGATGGGTTAATATCTGACATGGAAAATAACAGCAAAAAGAGCGCCATCAAAAGCGTGATCATATCTGCATAGGTAAGAAGCCATGCAGCATCATTTGCACCATGGGTAGCTCGTTTACGACTCATTCTTTTTCCCCTACCGGAGCTGTTTTTGAAACATCCTCACGTGTATAAATGAATTTTGGCGAAAGCTTACAATTCAAAGTATCCATAATCGTAAGCGGGTCTTTTTGTGCAATTAGCATTGCAAAACCTTCAAGTAAGAGGAGGCGACGAAAACGCTCAATCGAAAGATATTCCTTAATTTTAAAAGCAAAGGGCTCATAAAATATTTTACCAAAAACAACTCCGTAGAGTGTTGCAATCAAGGCAAGACCAATTCCCTTTGCAATACCAGTTGGATCAGCGCCCACTTCTTGAAGCATGATAATGAGCCCAACAAGTGTTCCAATCATACCAAATGCAGGCCCTACTTCACCAAAGCGCGTAAGGATTTCGGCAAATATAATTTGCCGATCATAATCATTTTCGATTAATTCGTTTGCCATCTTTTTGAACTCTTCTTCTCCATATTCTTGTTTTGCGAGATAAATACAGCGTTCCATAAAGACGTCGCCTTCGGTGGCCTTAGCAAGCCCCTCAAGCCCAGTTGATGAAAGCACTTTAGACCATTCGATAAATCGTTTTACATCTTCTTTTAACGTAATGGGAGTAATCTTTTGCTGTCTCAAGGTTCTAAAAATAAAACCAAAAGCTTTGAGAACATAGCGAGCCTTGTAGCTTACAAATGCAGATGCAAATGTACCTCCAATAACGAGCGCAAAGGCATGTACATTGAGAAAGACAAACCATTTTGTGGTTTCTATAAAAATCGATCCGCAGAATATTATTGTGGCAACTAAAAGCCCGATAATTGATGACCAATTCATATATACTCCTCCAAATTTATATATTAGAAGTCCTTATTGTTATTATATAATAAATAGAAAGGGAAAGCAACTACCAAGAAATTAAAGGAGAAATAACAGAGAATAATTGAGGAAAACTTACGAGAGCTTTATCTATTGGTTTTTAATTTGTACCGTGTACGAGGGCCATTGCCTATCTTTTCTAAATAGTTTTCATGTAACAATTTTTGAATATAATTTTTGGAGCTCGTTTTACGTAAATCGAGTAAAGATTCTATTTGAGCTCGTGAAATAATTTCATGTGATACAAAATATTCATAGAGGAGTTTCCTTCTATCACTCGTATTAATATATATCTTTGGTTTATAAAAAATTACTTTAAACTGATCTGATGTAACAATAAAATGAGGCGGGGGATTTCCATTTTTTTTTAATTCATCTTTCATGAGATTTATTCCCTGCCCTAATTCTTCAGTAAGTCCAAGAATAAGTAATGCATTCATAGTTTTTGGATTTCTTGAATAATGTCTTTCATCAATATTCTCGAGCGTAATTATGCTTGGTAAAGTACCTGCACTTATAATTTCAAGCCTATCAGGATATAATCGACATTCATTCTTTAATCCTGAAATACGATAATCTCTATGGGCAAATGCATTTAACAAAGCTTCCCTCACAGCTGCTTCAGGATAGAGTTCTTTTTCTGCTCTCACTAACCCATGTACACCTTCCGTAATTCTATTATATGGCCTTATCAATTCCATTAAGCGATCAAGCACTCTAGATGCTGGCAGAGATATATCTTCTCGATATGAATACATTTTGTCTATCGCATCATATTTTACAAAAGTAAAATCTCTTTGGAGCATTACTGATTCATCTTCTTTCCCAAATAAAATAAATGCCCCTGCTTTTATTTTGATACTGTTCTCTGTGGCCTCAGCTAAACCTATTTTTAAAAGTATTTCCTCGTGAGTTAAATTTCTTCGAATATTCGATACTTTTTTTCGTGCTTCGTAATAGCGATTCAATGATTCACTATCAATAACCTCAATACCTGCATCAAGTGTATATTCTTCGAAAGATACTTTTGATTTTGTCTCCGCTAATCGTAATAGCTCATCGCCCAGTATTTTTTTATCCTGGCTTCCAACTCTGATATATGTTTTTCCCGATAAAATTGAATGAAGATGCCCACTCTTTTCTACAGAAATCTTAACTACATGGTGACTCGAATCTATTTCTATTGGGTTAAGGCTTATCGAAATTGGAGGCGAACATTCTTCTCGAGCTGTATTTTGAATAACGTCAAGTAAACGAGGAGAGATTTTTACACCCTGCATGTGCCCATTATCGGCCACCCCAATAAAAATATCTCCTCCATCAGTATTGGCAAAAGCACACAATGTAATCGCAAGTTCTTTTACGCTTAAACCGCCTAAAAACTCTTTAAATTCAACAAGATACCCTTCATGCTTTGGTATCTTACTTTGCACATCTTTCATGGTAGTATATATATCATATCGGCCACTATCGGTCAAATAATTATCTATCAGACAATTATTGATGGTCGAGAGCTTCACTCATTGACACAAATTTATTGCACTTCTTGAAAGAAGATTTTGGTTAATCAAAAACTAAAAAAAGTGGCTATTTCTATAGAAGCGTGTATAAGAGTTACTGTATGAACAATTTTGATGAATTTACCGAGTTGGGGATATCGTCCAATATTCTGAACGCTTTAAAAAAGAAGGGCTTTGAAAAACCAAGCCCAATACAAAAAGAAATTATCCCCCTCCTCATGAAAAGCTCAAAAAATATTATTGGCCAATCCCAGACAGGCACTGGCAAAACTGCTGCTTTTGGAATTCCAATTATAGAAAAAATAACGCCCCATCAAAAACATATTCAGGCACTGATTCTCGTACCAACACGTGAGCTTGCACTACAAGTTGCCGAGGAAATTAATTCCCTTAAAGGAACAGCGAAGCTAACGATTATTCCTATGTATGGCGGACAAGGAATTGAAGGACAAATTCGAAATTTACAAAAAGGCGTCGATATTTTAGTGGGAACACCTGGCCGACTGCTTGATCTATTAGAACGTAAGAAACTTTTTTTACATATGATTTCTTATCTTGTTCTTGATGAAGCCGATAAAATGCTTGATATGGGATTTATTGATGATATTGAAATGATTTTTCAAAACACCAATAAAACTCGCCAAGTCCTTCTCTTCTCAGCAACAATGCCTCCGGAGATAAAAAGTATTGCACATAAATATATGGGGGAATGCACCCATATTGCAATTAAGAGTAAAGACAAAGCACCCTCATTAACTGAACAGATTTATTTTGAAGTAAATAAAAATGATAAATTTGAAGTGCTCTGTAGAATTATTGATATAGAACAAACTTTTTATGCAATAATATTTTGTCGGACCAAAGTTGATGTGGATATGCTTTCATCACAATTGATTAGAAGAGGCTACAGCGCCATGGGAATGCACGGCGATCTCTCTCAAGCACAACGCGAAAAAATATTATTGTCATTCCGAAATAAACGTACGACTATATTAGTTGCAACTGATGTTGCGGCCCGAGGGATTGATATTTCTAATCTTACCCATGTTATTAATTACTCTTTACCTCAAGATCCTGAATCCTATATTCATCGCATCGGCAGAACGGGTCGAGCAGGAAAAGAAGGAACGGCAATAACATTCGTAACCCCTGAAGAATATCAAGGCCTCCTCTATATTCAGCGAATGACCAAGACGACGATTCAAAAAAAGAAAATCCCTCATAGACGCGATATTATTGCAGCAAAAAAGGCTCGCATTACCGAAGATATTAACGCCATTATAGCAACAGAAAAACATAAAAATTATAAAGATCTTGCCGATACATTACTTGAACATCACGACGCGCAGGCAGTAATTGCAGCCCTTATTCATTCTCATTATGGTGATGAACTTTTAGAAAGTTCCTATACCCAAATAAAAGATACCTCAATCGATATACAGGGCAGAGCTCGCTTATTTGTTGCGCTTGGGACAATGGATGGAATTACAGAGCAAAAGCTCATTCAGTATGTAGCATCTGAAGGCAATATCCCACCTCATCTTATTCGTGATATTAGGATTTATGAAAAATTCTCGTTTATTACGGTACCATTTCTTGAAGCCGAACATATCTTGCAAGAATTTCAGAAGAATAAGAAACGTAGGCCTTTAATTGAAAAAGCAAAAGAGGTCCAGACGAAAATAAAATTAGTGATGAACCAGAAGTTCCATAAAGTCAGTAACAGCCATTGATTCTAAATGCTCTTTGTCCTGGCATATGTCCATAATCTTATTTACTTGAGTTGTATTGAATATCATCAAAAGATTATGTTCGAATTTTTTTATGAGTAACGGAATTCCCTCGGTTCGTCTTCGTCGATGTCCCACGGGATATTCAACTACAATTTTTTCAGTCTTTGTTCCATTTTTGAAAAAAATCTGGACGTCATTTGCAATCGAGCGTTTTCCTGGATCCAAATAATCTTTGCTATATTGTTTATTCTCAATACAAATCATCTTTTCGCGCAAGCAATCGATGCGTGGATCTTTAGCAACTGAATCTTCATAATGATCGGCCGTAAGATCTCCAAAGATTAATCCAATTGCCGTCATGTATTCTATACAGTGATCGCGATCAGCGGGATTATGAAGTGGGCCTTTTTTATCGATGATTCGCAGTGCTGATTCATGAGTCGTAATTTCAATTCGTTCAATGTCATTTAATCGATCGCAAATCTCTCCATGGAGTTTAATCGCACATTCAACTGCAGTCTGGGCATGGAATTCCGCTGGATATGAAATTTTAAATAACACATTTTCCATAACATACGAATCAAATGCTTGCGGAAGTTTGAATGAGTTGCCTTTAAAAAGCACATCATAAAAACCCCATGTCTTTGCAGTTAATGCCGATGGATATCCCATTTCTCCCGCGAGTGTGATAAGTGCAAGCTCTACTGCCCTTCTACAGGCATCTCCTGCTGCCCATGATTTGCGGCTACCGGTATTGGGTGCATGTCGATAGGTTCGTAAACTTTGTCCATCAACAAAGGCTTGCGAAAGGGCATTGATAATCTGTTCTTTAGTTCCACCCAATAAAAATGTCGCAAGAGCGGTTGATGCAACTTTGACGAGTACTACATGATCGAGCCCCACACGATTAAAACTATTTTGTAATGCAAGGACACCTTGTATTTCATGGGCTTTAATCATTGCCGTTAGAACATCTCGAATTGTGTAAGAAGAT
>CAZRKD010000091.1:0-7230 GCA_964600515.1 uncultured bacterium | reverse complement strand
AGCCTTGCGCCTGTTCCCGAGGCCGTTTTGGAATCGCTCGCTGGTACCGAGCTCTTAAACATTAAAATTCGTGCAGCATTGGCTTCATTTGAGACAGCAGCAAAATGGGGTCTGGCCTTTCCGTCAGAGGTAAAGATTTCGCCACAGTATATACGAGGATCACATTAATAACCTTAAAGGAGGAGTTATGTCTAAGGAAAAAAAAGAAGAAGGCAAAAAGGCTTCAGAAGAGGTTTTGAAAACGGCCGATTCACTCTTGCATGGTTTTCGCTCTTTTTTTAAAAAGGCAGAACAGAGTAAAACATTTGGTAGTAGACTCAAGAGAATCCGAGAAGAAATGGATAAACGTTTTGGTAAAAAGTAGGTATGTATGAAATTAGATATTAATGAAAAAGATTTAAAACATGGCCTGCTCGGTCTTGTTTTGGCACTTATAGAAATCATTCGTGATACCTTGCGACTACAGTCTCTCAAACGAATGGAATCCGGGCATCTCGTAGACGATGAAATTAATAGATTGGGAATTGCTCTTGCCGAACTTGATAAAGCTATAGAAAAGATCAAGGAGGAGCAAGGAGTAAGTGAGGCAGTACGATCGGTACGCGAGGGCCTAGATGATTTAGCGGATTCTATTGTGGACCGTTTCGTTCATAGAGAGGTTAAGGAAGCGCAAGAAAAGAAAGAAAATTATGAAAGATAAAAGTTTATATCTTTTTTGCGTAACGGAAGGGATGTACGAAAAAAAGTTTGATTGGCATGGTATCGAAGGGAAAGAGGTTTTTCCCTTGGTATTCGAAGGTTTTACAGTTATTGCCCAAGCGTGTGAACCACAACCGTTTACTTCTCTTGACAATGAAGTTCTCAAAGAGTGGTTGTTAGCGCATGAACGTGTTGTAGAAGAGGCATGGCAACATTTTGGAACTATTATTCCTTTTAGATTTAATACCATTATTGTACCTACTCCCGGAAAGTCAGCGTGGCAAAACTGTGGCGAATGGATACACAACGAGAATGGCCATCTGATAAACACGCTCAATCGTCTGAAAAATAAAGCAGAATATGGGGTACAAATCCTATGGAATAGAGAGACAATCTTAGACCGTATTGTTCGTACTGATGAGGAAATTAAAGCCTTACGCAAAGATATACAGGGAAAACCCGAAGGAGTGGCCTATCTCTTAGAAAAGAAAATAGAGTGTCTTTTAAAGCAAAGATTGGAAAAAAAAGCCGATACCTATTTTAAAATCTTTTACCATGATATTAACCGGAAAGTAGTGGCAACACATATTGAAAAGGTTCGGAAAGAAGAATTGCCACGACAAATGATTCTTAATATTTCTTGTCTAGAAGCGAAAGATAGAATCAAAGAGCTTGGCGATACTTTAGAGAAGATTACGAATGTTCAGGGCTTCGAGGTTCGTTTTACGGGCCCTTGGCCTCCGTACTCGTTTGTTAATTCGTGAGGAATGATATATGGAACCAACACGGTATACTAAAACAACACTCGTCGATTTACTCGATCGACTTCTTGATAAGGGACTCATTATTAATGCCGATATTATTATTTCTTTGGCAGGGATACCCTTAGTAGCAGTGAATCTGCGAGCTGCTATTGCCAGTGTTGAAACTATGCTCGAGTACGGCCTTATGAATGATTTTATACAACCTACAGTACGAGATTCTTTACGTCCTTCCAAAAAGCCGCTCAATCTCATTTAAGGCATGCGTAATATAGATTGGTCGGCCGTGGGGGCATGTTTGATTATGTTTTGCTTGATCGAGATCGAGAAGCAAAATGCGGATTTGCGATTCATTGAGATTTTTGTGTGCGCGAAGCGAATGATGACATGAAAGTGTTTTTAAAATATTTTTTTTCGTTTCTTCTGAAGAAATCGTAAAATCATTTTCTTCTAATTCTTCGTAGAGATCGCGAAATAATTTTTCTATATTTGCTTCAAGAAATAAATTTGGAATGCCATAAAATATAATCTGATTATCTTCATGGGTGACGTTAAACCCTAACATTTTGAGCTCTTCAATAAGATATGAAACTATTGTCGTATTGAGTTTCTCTATAGGTATCTTTTCAGGAAAAAGAAGTTTCTGGATAGCAAAATCTTTTTTTTGTTCAAGGTCTTTCAGCTTCTCATAGGTAATTCGCTCAGCTGCTGCATGTTGATCGAGCATAATGAGTGCATTGTTTGCTTCGATGACAATATAGGTACTTTGGTATTGCCCAATAATAGTACTCTCGGCAAAATGAAAATCCGTTGGTGACTCTTCGCTGCCTGTTCTCTCTTCAATAAAATTCATTTGCTCTTGTTCTTTTGCGAAATACGGGGCTTCTCTAAAGCGCATTGAAAAAGTTTCAGGTTCTTTACTAAAGTAATTTTTATTGATGAGTGCATTTTTAATGCTTTTGAAAATTAATTGATATACTTCATTCTGATTTGCAAATTTTACTTCTTCTTTTCGTGGATGAACATTGACGTCAACGCGATGGGCGGGCAGAGTAATAGAGAGAAACGCGATGGGATATTTTCCATGAGGAATAATATCTTGATATGCACGAGTGATTGCCGATTTGAGTGTCGCACTTTGAATGCTTCGATTATTGACATACGTATAGATATTCTGGCTATTTGATTTTGTAAGATGAGGATGTGAGATGAATCCCGACAGTGTTATATCAAAACCATTATGATACACTTCAATGAGCTCATTCATATCTAAGAAGCGCCGTACTCTCTCTCCAATATTTTTCGTTTGAGGATAATGGATATGTTTCGAATCAGTATGGAGCGAGAAAGAAATATTTTCGAATCCGCATGCGAGGCGATTAAATTTCGAGACGCAATCAAGTCGCTCGGTTTCAGCTGATTTTAAGAATTTTTTTCGAGCCGGTGTATTAAAGAAGACATCACTAATTACAATCAGCGTTCCATCTTTACATCCGATTTCTTCTACTCCCGTAATTTCTCCGGCAATTGATATGATACGCGTTCCTGATGTGCTATCTTTTTGTTTTGTTTCAATTTTCATTTTCGATACCGATGCAATTGAAGGAAGCGCTTCACCGCGAAAGCCCAAAGTTGAAATTGAATAAAGATCATTGATATCTTTAATTTTACTCGTGGAATAACGTTTGAGTGCTAAGAGCGCTTCATCTTTACTCATCCCTATTCCATTATCTTCAATCGTAAGACCTTCAACACCTGATCCTGATATCGATACATTGATTGCAGAAGCTTCGGCATCAATAGCATTTTCTACGAGTTCTTTGAGAATCGATGAAGGCCGTTCAACAACTTCACCTGCTGAAATTTTATTGATAAGATCTTCGGAAAGAATAGTGATTTTAGTCATAGCGCTTTCTTAACGAATCATGTAGGCTAAATCAAATCATAAAAATGATTGCAATTTTTCGTGCGTGCGATTACAAAAAATTATTTATGATACGACTGAATGATATCACTAATATTCCTAATGCAATAACTTTCTCGCGTGTCCCCTTGGCTTTTTGTTGGTTGGCCTTCTATCACGATAAGCGCATACAGCTTGCAATTATTGTACTCATTATTTTGACTGATATGGTTGATGGGTATTTAGCGAGGCGACTGCATCTAATAACCGATTTTGGTAAAGTCTTTGATCCCATTTGCGATAAAGTAATATCACTCTTTGCATTTTTTTGTTTTTATTTTTTAGGAAATATTTCGCTTATGTATTTAATTATTTTTTTATTACGAGATATTTTTATTTTTTTTGCGCTTCCCATTTATTTTTTATTTTTTCGATACACAAAAATAAAATGGCATGCGCGTTTTTTCGGAAAAATAACAACTGCTCTTCAATTCCTTGCTATTCTTGTGTTTACGCTATCACTTGATTTTATAAATATATTTTTACTTCTCATTTTTATTTTTTCAATCATATCAATTTTTGATTATGTGATATTTTTTGTAAAAAAAATAAAAATTTTGCGTAAGTTTGTTTGACTTATATCAAAAATTACTTTAAAATTTTTAATTATAATCGAAAGTGCAAACTATAACCTTAAACAAAGGAGGCCATCATGGCAGCTAAGAAAAAGACAAAGAAAAAAGCAGCAAAAAAATCAAAAAAGAAAAAGAGATAACGTTCGCTGCTTAAATTTTTCGTTATAATTTTTCAAAACTAAAGACAATCCCAACAATTGAATATCTTAAATATAGACATGATAGGGATTGTCTTATTCATTTTTTTCTTGCATCGAAGAAGCTTCTTTGATAGAGAGATCTGGTCTCACACATTGGAATTGTAGCTTATTGAGGCTTTCATCGGAAAGCCTTTTTTTTTATTTAAATATTAAATGGAGAGGCGTTATGTCTGAATTAAATCGAATATTAGATCAGGTAGAAAAAGATAAAGGTATTGATCGAAAAATACTTATCGAAGCCCTTGAATTAGCGATGCTCACCGTTGCCCAGAAAAAGCTGGGACTCGAGCATGAGATTGAAGCACAATACAATGAAGAGGCTGGAGAAATTGAACTTTTTGAATTTAAAACCGTTGTTGAAAAAATTGAGAATCCCGAAAAAGAATTGACGGTCAAAGAAGCTCGAAAGATTGATCCTGAAGCTGAAGTTAATGATAGTCTTGGCGTTAAGCTTGATTCAACCGAATTTGGACGAATTGCGGCTCAAGCTGCAAAACAAGTCATTATTCAAAAAGTTCGAGAAGCCGAGAGGGATATTACCTATAATGAATATAAAGATCGAAAAGGCGAAGTTGTTACGGGAATCTTACGTCGCGTAGAACATAAGGACTTAATTATTGATTTAGGAAAGACCGAAGGCGTGCTCCTTGAAGAAGAACAAGTTGCAAAAGAACGCTATCATATCGGTGATCGCATTCAGGCGTTTATTTCAAATGTCCATCATAAAACTCGTGGCCCACAAATTGTGCTTTCACGAATTCATCCGGGATTACTTATAAAACTCTTTGAGGTTGAAGTACCAGAAATTTATGAGGGAGTTATTAAGGTAAAAGGCGCGGTTCGCGAACCCGGAGATCGTGCGAAAATAGCAGTATATTCTGAAGATTCGGATGTTGATCCTGTCGGAGCTTGCGTTGGGATGAAAGGATCGCGCGTACAAAATGTTGTTCAGGAATTACGCGGAGAAAAAATCGACATCGTTGAATGGGATCCAGATCCGGCAAAATTCGTCTGCAATGCTATTGCACCGGCTGAAGTTCAAAAAGTCATTATTGATAAAGAATCAAAACTCATGCAGATAATTGTTGCCGATGATCAGCTTTCATTAGCAATAGGCAAACGTGGCCAGAATGTTCGGCTTGCGGCTCAACTCACCGGATGGAAAATCGATCTTGAATCAGAATCTGTACTTAAAAAGAAAACAGAGGAAACGAAAAAGATTTTAATGAAATTAGAAGATATTGATGCATCTTTTGCTGATCTTCTTATTAAACAAGGCTTTTCTGATATTGAGGATATTGCGGCACTCTCAGGAGCCGATTTAGCTGATATGTTGGGTATGAGCGAAGATAAGGCAACGACTATTTTAGAAGAACTCAGAGTCTTGATTGAAAAAGAAAAAGAAACGAAAAAAAATGAAACTTTGGTAGAAAAAAAAGAAGAAGGTAGCCAAGAAAATAACGATACAAAAGAGTGATTAGTATGACTAAGATAACAGTTCAGAGTATTGCTGATAAATTTAAGTTAGATACTTCAATTATTAAAAAGATCGCACAAGAATTAAAGATTGAAGTTAACAATGAGAAGAGTTCTTTCACCGATGGAGAGGCAAAAAAGGTCGAAGGGAAGTTACAGAAGATCCAAGAGAGCATTCGACAAATTACAGGTCGTGCTCCAAAAAAAGCTGTGGTCGAATCTCGTACTCCAAAGGTAATCAAAAGAAAGGCTCCTCAAAAAAGTGATGTAACTCCAAAGAGAGATGATCTTGTGCCTCAAGGTGAATTAAAGACAATTGCAGATCTTGGTGAAGAAGGCTTAAAGCTTACTGAACAGCGAGTGCAGACTTCGGTTATTCGCCGGAGAAAAAAGAAAATCGAAGATATTGAAAAAGAAAAAGCACAATTTGAAGAAGCTGAAGCAGAAAAAAAGAAAGAAGATAAAAAAACGTTAGAAGAAAAAGCATCCGTTATCAGTACACAAGCACCTTCTCAACCATTGACCTCAAAGAGAATCAAGGAACGAGAAGCAAAAGAAAAAAAAGAAACAAAAATTCGCTTAGAAGATTTACAAAAAGAAGCCAAAGAGATTCCAAAAGCAAAAGAGCAAGTATCTGTTGTAATTGAATATGATACGACTACTCGAGAAGAGATCACTGATACAAAAAAAATCCCTCAAGAAGATGCTCCTGCAGTTACAGTCCCTGAAGTTTCTTATGAAGAGGAGGTAGTTGCAAAGTTTACCACTCTTGATGTTGATCGAAAAAAACCTCGCGAAGGATACCGTGCAGAAAAAGGCTATCGAGGGCAAGAAGGCGAAAGAAAAGTTCGTGAACATTATATTCCTGTAGCAAAATATCATAAATCAAAGAAAAAAAGTATTGGGAAAACGCTAGTTACTACTCCTAAGGCTTCTAAACGAATAATAAAAATGCATAATACTATTCTTGTTGCAGATCTTGCAAAGGGCCTTCAAGTGAAAGGTAATGAAATTATTAAAAAGCTTTTTGATATGGGAGTTATGGTAACGATTAATCAGTCGGTTGATTTTGATACCGCGGGTGTTATTGCTTCCATGTATAATTACGAAGTCGAAAATACACAATTTGTCGAAGAAAATATTTTGACAAAAATAGAACCCGAGGAAAAAGATCTAAAACCCCGTCCTCCTGTTGTAACAGTTATGGGGCACGTTGATCATGGTAAAACATCGCTTTTGGATTTTATACGAAAGACAAATGTTGCGGGCGGAGAAAAAGGTGGAATTACGCAACATATCGGAGCATATAGGGCTAAAGTGGATGATAGCCATGAAATTACTTTTATCGATACTCCAGGGCACGCGGCTTTTACTTCACTTCGTGCTCGCGGTGTTCGCATTACCGATATTGTCATTATTGTCGTTGCTGCGGATGATGGAATTATGCCGCAAACACGTGAGGCAATTGATCATGCAAAGGCAGCCAAAGTACCCATTATTGTAGCCATTAATAAAATTGATTTGCCGACTGCCAATCCCGATCGTATTAAACAAGG
>CAZRKD010000090.1:0-7257 GCA_964600515.1 uncultured bacterium | reverse complement strand
GAAATAAAACACTATGTGGGTAGTTCCAAAATTCAGAAAGTTCTTACTATGGTTTAAGTACCTCTTTGCAAATAAGACTCAAATTGATAATATTATTAAAAGCCGCCAAGATCTTTTACAAATCTTTGATGGATTGAGCGATCCTATCGTTGTTATCGACGAAAATTTTATCATTAAAAGAACTAATCGATCGACCCTTCTGACGTTATCTAAAAAGATGTTTCGAGAATTTATTGGAAAGCACTGCTATGCTGTTTTACATGGAAGGCAAGAGGTTTGTCCAAACTGTACCGCACTCGAGACTTTTGAAACGGACCAAAAGACAACGAGAATTGGTTTTATCGAAGCAAAGGCAAATCCCCATACAACAACGTATGATATTACGGTATACCCTATGAGTAATAAGGAAAATAATCGAGTAACCCTTATAGCCGAACATTATCGAGACACTACACGGCTTATGGAATTAAGCCGGCAACTCTATGAATCAGAAAGAGCACGAGTGATGGAGCCATTGGCAGCTGGGCTTGCTCATCAAATTAGGCAGCCTCTAACGGTGATACGAAGCGAGGGACAATATGTAAAAGATAAGATAAACAAAACTGAGAATGTTAATGAACTTCGTGACTCACTCGATGAATCATTAGGATCAATAATAGAACATTCGGATATTATTAATGATGTACTTTCTCATTTTATGCATTTTGCGAAACCAAATCATTTTGAGATGAAAAATGGTTCTTTAGTAAAAGTTTTTGAAAAGGCTCTGGGACTTATCAAACAAAGAATCAGAGATCAAAAAATTACGCTTATTAAACATTGGTCAAAAGACCCCCCCCCCCCTCGTAAAGATAGATGAAAAACTGTTACTGCAGGCGTATTTAAATTTATTGATTAATGCGCTAGACTCAATGCCTTCCGGTGGCAAACTAGAAATAGGAATAATGTGGAGCCCAAAAGATAGAGAGGGCAAAACCATTGTTACCATTGAAGATACAGGCTCGGGTATTCCAAAGGAGCTTATTCCAAAGCTCTTTCAACCATTTTTTACTACCAAAGATTATGGCGTTGGATTAGGTTTACCCATTGCCGATGGAATCATACGATCCCACGGAGGTAAACTCCATTTTGAAAGTAATGAAAAAGTCGGAACAAAAGTAACTATTGAATTTCCCATTACAGAGGATTAGGTTATGGCTAAGATTGCTATTATCGATGATGAAAAAAAAATATGCGAGCTCTTACAGAAAATATTAATAAGTTTTGGATATGAGGCTTCCTTTAGTCTTGAGCCGCAAGAATTTGTCTATCAATTGCAACCAGACATGTATTGCTGCCTTCTCTTAGATCTAAGGCTTGGTGACAAGAATGGGTTAGACTACTTAGAAGAAATCCAGAGGAAAGATCCCCATCTTCCCATTATTATCATGACAGCTCATGAGACCGTTCAGACGGCTGTTGAAGCCATGAAAAAAGGAGCTTTTCACTACATATCCAAACCTTTTGATAATGATGAATTAGAAATTTTGGTACAGCAAGCCTCTAAGCTCTACAAACTCCATGCGGAACTCAAAGCTTATAAAATGAAGGAGGCGAGTCAATCAAATCTCGAATTAGAGATGGGACATTCGGAGATAATCCAAAGGCTGAGAAAGCAAGTTTTTGCAGTAAGTAAAATTCCCGTGAGTGTTTTATTAACGGGAGAAAGTGGAACCGGGAAAGAGCTCGTGGCAAAGGCAATCCACGCTATGAGTTTATTGACAAATGGACCATTCGTTGTTATCGACTGTGCCTCAATTCCCGAGACGTTAATTGAAAGTGAACTCTTTGGCTATGAAAAAGGTGCCTTTACGGGAGCAGTCAGATCTCAGCTTGGGAAGCTTGAACAGGCCCATGGAGGGACGCTCTTTTTAGATGAAATTTCAAATATACCATTTACGGTTCAGGCAAAACTCTTGCGTTTTTTAGAGACAAGGATTTCTGAAAGGCTTGGCGGAAGAAAAGAAAAAATAATTTCGACACGAATTATAGCAGCTACCAATAAGGTACTACCAGAGCTCATTGACAAAAAAATCTTTCGAGAGGATTTATACCATCGATTGAATGAATTTCCTATTCTGTTGCCACCATTACGAGAACGTTCCGAAGATATTTCCTATTTAGCACTGAAGTTTACTCAAGAATTTGAAGTACAAATAGGAAAAAAAATTTCGAATATCAGCGATCAAGCATTAAAAACCTTACAGGCATATCCATGGCCGGGAAATGTACGCGAACTGAGAAATGTAATTAAAAGAGCTATGGTACATGCTGTTGAGCGGATTGAGCATATCGATCTTCCCGAAGAAGTTTATAAGCCCTTGTCTTACTCCACCATGGAAAAGATTTCCGTTCCGCTACGTCGTGATCTTTCCCTCTATCAAGCAACAAAAGAGGCAATCAAACTTATTGAAGAAACCCTGATTCGAAATGCTCTCAAATTAACGGGTAAAAAGGGAAAGGCCGCCATACTCTTAGGTATTGATGAAAAAACTCTCTATAACAAACTCAAAGAATATAATATTCATTCTTTTTAACCTGAAAAATATATCACTATTTTATAACCGAGAATTATCTTTTCGCTTGCCTGTCATATAAAAGTATGAAAACCTAGCATAAGGTATGAAAAAGAAGCTGCCGCTGGGTATACAAACATTACGTGAAATTCTGGATAATAACTATCTCTATGTGGATAAAACCAAAGAGATCACCGAGTTGATCACTACCGGGAAATACTATTTCATCTCTCGTCCTCGACGTTTTGGAAAGTCGCTCCTTGTTTCAACACTGAAGGAAATATTTGAAGGGAATCAGGAACTCTTCAAAGGTTTGTATATCTATGACAAAATTGAATGGAAGAAGCATCCAGTAATTAAAGTAGATTTCACCGGCATTTCTTATTCAGATGATACAGTATTAAGAAAATCGCTTACTTCATTTATAGAAAATACAGCACAAGAGTATAATATTATACTCAATAATAAATTCGTAGGAGATAGCTTTCAAGAACTACTTAAAAGAATTTCAGAAGAGCAAAAAACTAAAGTAGTCATCTTGATTGATGAATACGATAAACCGATTATCGATAAACTTCCTGATACTACAAAAGCAGCTGCAAATAGAGAAGTACTGCGCGAATTCTATGGGGCAATAAAAGGAGCTGATCCGTATCTTAAATTTGTCTTCATTACGGGTGTATCAAAATTTGCCCAGGTTTCGATATTTTCAGGATTGAACAACCTCGATGACATCACGTTAAATTCTAAGTTTGCCACTATCGTTGGAATTACGGAAGAAGAATTAAGACATGCCTTTAGAGACTTTATTCCTCTCCTGTGTACTCAGTATAATACTTCACCAGAAATTATTCTTGCTGATATTAAACATTGGTATAATGGTTATTCATGGGATGGAAGTAATCGTGTGTATAATCCATTCTCATTACTCAAGCTTTTTTCTCTACAGAGCTTTAGTAATTATTGGTTTGCAACAGGCACACCAACCTTTTTAATCAATATTCTTAAAGAAAAGAACTATGCTATTCCTGAAATAGAACATCGTACGGCATCTGATACAACATTCAATAGCTATGACATAGATTCTATGGATATAACTGCTCTTCTTTTTCAAACCGGATACATAACCCTGAAAGAGATTCGAAAGCTTGCGAGTAGAGAAAATTTCTACACCTTAGGCTATCCTAACTTTGAGGTAAAAGAATCACTCCAGCAATATATCTTTACGTCATTTACCTCGGTGGGAACACCGAAGGTAAAGCCTTTAATTGAAGACATGAAAGATGCTCTGTCTAAAAATGATATTGATACGTACCTGAAATACATTAGATCCATTATTGCCGGAATACCGTATACGCTCACTCAAGATAATGAAGCCTATTATCACACGGTATTTTACTTAATTGCATCGCTTATGGGCCTGCATATGGAAACTGAAGTATTGACGAATCATGGAAGGATCGACGGAGTATTAGAATTAGATACTTCGCTCTACGTCATTGAATTTAAATATCGTAAAACTTCTAAAAGCCCGAAAAGCTTACTCAAAGAAGCGCTTACTCAAATCAAACAAAAAAAGTATTATGAAAAATACCTCCATTCAAAAAAGCCTGTCTTCTTTCTTGCCATAGCCTTACTCGATAAGGCTATCCATCACGCTATCGAAAAACTATAGGCATTAAGGCAGTGTGAAAAAATAACTTGTACAAATTATTTTTCACACTGCCTAAGTATTCGGGAAGTTTTTCCTGATTCATGGAAGTGATTCCTGTTTTTTTATGAATCCGTCCATTCGTTTTATGCCCATCAATACTCATCATCATTAGATTACACAAGCATCTGCGATTTTTTCTCAATGTTGGCATGCATATTGCTATTATTATAAGACAGATAATAATAAACCAGAGTAAGAAATAAGTATCTTACTCATAAACAAGGAGGCAGGTATGGCCGTACAAAAATCAATGGCAAGTTCGTCACTCACCGAGGTTATCGATCGAATTCTCGACAAAGGAATCGTCATCGATGCATGGGCACGACTCTCATTAGTCGGTATCGAGTTTTTAAGCTTGGAAGCTCGTGTTGTTTGTTCAGGTGTTGAGACCTATTTAAAGTATGCAGAAGCAATTGGTCTTACCCAAACAGCTGCAAATCCTACATAAGCTCACACGTAAAAGTGATGTGTCGGAATAACCTTATTTTTGCATAAGCTTAGTTCGCCAGACCATTTTTACGAAACATGACTAAGGAAGGAGAATTATATGAGAATAGAGGCAATACAGGCAATGACGGCCAAAATTGTTGCAAATTATCACGAGAGAATTTGTGCAATTGAGGATATTATGATGGAGAGTATAAATACGCTCGCCGAGGCGCGCCTGGCAAAAGAAATTACCGAGCATGAACTGCAAGAAACATTGGCACAGGAAGAATCGCTTCGTAAGAAAGACTTTGATGCATTACTGGAGCCTCTCTTTTTTTATCAAAGGAAAAAAGAAAAAGAATTGCAATCTGTTCTCAACTCCTTCCTTAAAGAGCAACGGGAACAAGCACGACAGCTGCAAGCAGTAATTCTGTCTCACATGACGGAAAAGGTAGAAGGATATGAGCAGTCCATTCAAAAGAGTATTGAAGAGACTAAAAGACATATCGAAGCTATTCAGAAGGAATGCCATCGTATTGGAGTCGGACTTCAGTATCTTTTTGATCGTAGGGACTCTTTAACCTTAGAAGAATTGAAAAAGACGCTCATGGAACTCTATCGAGTGCTCGGACTAAAAAACCATATAAACAAAACCCAAACGAGTCATTTTGATTTGGGCAGGGAGGTACGTCAGTTATGAGTTATTTACAAGAAATATCACAATTATGTAAGTCCTTTGAGACTTCCTATGGTGATCGCATTCACTTCATAGGGAAAAATATCCACGGCGTAAAAGTATTAAAAAATAATGCCAATAAAATGCTTAATCGTTTTCACCGAGACCATCAAAGAATGTCGACTAATCTTCGTACTACACTTGAGAATTTTACCAATAACTTGAGTGATTATGTTCATCATTATTTAGGAAGATGTAAGCGACAACGCATGGAATTTCATCGAGAATTAGAGCGTGGTCACGGTATTTTCATGCAGGCACAAAAGAGTCTCCATCAGAAAAGAAAAAATTTCTTTAAGGAGATACGAACAGAAGAACAAAAATGTGGGCAAAAGAAACATTGATGGTTTAAGAAACAAATCTTTTCATTGCGAGGATGACCCCCGTATTCGTGAACATCTCTTCGAAGAATAGAGGATAAGGGATGTTCACGAAGAGGTTTGATCCTCCCAGGAGTTTAGTATGCATGATAATCAAGTTGTCGTTATAGAGCCGAAAGCATCAACAGACTTTGTTGAAACCCCGTTTATTAAAGAAATTATTGATCGCTCGATGCGCTATATGAGAGCAGGATTTCCTATCCATTTCCGTGGAAACTCAGGGACAGGGAAGACAACCTTAGCACTTCGAGTCGCGGAACTCTTAGGTAGACCCGTTGTTATGCTCCATGGAGATGAAGAATTAACGACGAGTGATCTCGTCGGTTCAGAGAGCGGCATTTATTCGAGGAAACTTCGCGATAATTTTATTGCCTCGGTTTTAAAGGAAGAAGAGGAGAGTTATAAACAGTGGGTTGATAATCGCTTAACGGTTGCCGTTGAAACCGGCAATACCCTGATTTATGATGAGTTTACGAGGTCTCGCCCTGAAGCGAACAACGTATTGCTCTCAGTCCTTCAAGAAGGTATTTTAGATCTTACAAAAAGCCATAATGGAAATAATGGGGGATATCTTAAGGTTCATCCCAACTTTCATGCCATTTTTACTTCGAACCCGGAAGAATATGCCGGGGTTCATCGTTCTCAAGATGCCTTACGAGATCGAATGATTACCTTGGATTTAGGATCCTTAGATGAAGAGACCGAGATAGTCATTACGATGAAAAAGTCGGGGCTTTCCTTAGAGTCTGCTACTCGAGTTGTCAAAATTGTTCGCTATCTACGAAAGCATGGTAAGTATGAGTTCGCCCCAACGGTGAGAGGTTGTATCATGATCGCGAAGACTGTTAAAGAATATGGAAAAAAAATTTGTATTGATACGCGTGATTCTACGTTTAAACAAATTTGTTTTGATATTTTAACGTCAGAGACATCGAGGATAGGAAGTAAAACCACGTCGGCCAATGTTCAGGTGGTAGTCAAACGAGCCATTAGTGAGTATTGCCGAAATTGATTATCAGAAGAAGGAGGAATTATGTCAAGGAGCGTGCTACCGAAAGGATGTTCAAATATTAAGTTATCACCGACAGGGGGAACGGGCAGAACCCAGAAGGCAAATCGAATGTATATGCTTACGGTTCAAAGAGAAAGTCTCTTAAAAAAACGACATACCCTGGAAGTCCAAATGAAAGAGATACAAATGCAATTGAAAACAGCTGAGAGAGAGATTTTATCTATTGGAAATTTATATGCAAAAGAATTGAGACCTAAGAGATCTCGTACCAAAGATTCTCATGGGCATAAAAAAATACACTTCAGATATTAAAGGAAGGGCACATGCTATGAAAGATAAAAAAGATAAAAAAGATTCAGGCTCATTTAAAGCAGCGGGTGACATTCTCGGTGGATTGTTTAAGGGGCTTTCACATTTTATTGACCTTGCCA
>CAZRKD010000089.1:0-7288 GCA_964600515.1 uncultured bacterium | reverse complement strand
TTCTTTTTGATACGATATTGTTTCTGGCTCTTTACTTGTCGGCGGCTCAAGAGGTTTTTCTTCACGTAAACTCTTTTCGATTTCATTCATAATGATTACAGGTACCGGAGATTCTCCATCTACTTTTTTTAAAAGCTCATATGATTCTTTTAATTCATCCGAAGCATCAAGACCAAGGCTGATTTCTTCAAAGGGTGCTTCTTTCTTTTCGGCGATTTTACTGAGGCGTTTTTGTAATTCATTGTTTTTTGGATCAATAGACGAAAGGCTATCGAGGTATTGTTTCTGTAATTCTGGATTTCCTTCTTTTTCTGCAATATCGCTTAAAATAAGGAGCTCGCTTTTAATCCCATCAATATCGGATGTCTTTTCATAGAGGCTTTTTAATTTAGTATGGACTTCAATATTTTCAGGTTCAACAATGTCTACAATATCCTTTAAATGAGAAATTGCATCTTCGGGAATGCCATATTCAGTGAGTATATCTGCATTTTTCATTACTTTGGAAATATAGAATTCCTCATCTTCCTTGGATTCTTCTTCCCTCTCTATTTCTGGAGTAACAACTTCATTGTTTTTTTGATCTGGATGAAATACTTTTTTTATTTCTTTAATGAGCGCTTCTTTTTCTTCTTTTTTTCCGGATTGTTCGAGAATTTTTACTGCTTCATTGTAAGCAAATTTTGCCTTTTCAACTTGCTTAAGTTCTAAAAAAGCTTGCCCGATAAGTTTAAGCATCTCGCAATTCTCAGGATTTTTCTTGAATCGATCTTTGAGAAATGCAAGCGCTCGCTTTGATTCCCCCGAGTCAAAATATGTCTTACAAAGCTCTTGAAGAAGTGAGATTGGTATATTTCCTTTTGCTTCTTCGGCTTCAATCTGGGCTATGATCTTGCTTTTGTCTTCCATCAATGAATACAATCCTCTCTACAAATGATAGCAGATTTGAAAGTATATGCAATAGGCTTTAGTATTTTCTTTATGCTCATATCCTGTTATTCTATTGAAATAACACAGGATGAAAAACCTCTTATTGCATGTTCACTTCAACCACAACTTTATTATATAGAAAAAATTGTAGGAAATAAAGCCTCGGCTTTTGCGCTTCTTCCACCCAATGCCTCAGCTGAACATTTTGAAATTAAACCACGAGATTTAGTCAAATTGCAGAAATCAAAAATATGGGTAACTATTGGCGGGCTTTTTCTTTTTGAACGTCGCTCAATACAAAAAATTTCACGCATGAATAATACCCCAAAGATTATTGATAGCTCAGAAGGAATTATTTTTACGGCAGAGAATCAAACTCGCCATCATGAAAAAAATATTCACGATGACCCTCATATTTGGCTCTCTCCGCGCTTAATGAAAATTCAAGCAGAGAATTTCTATAAAGCATTAATTACAATGGATAGTAAAAACACCGACTATTATACTCATAATTTTTTGTCACTCATCCAAGAATTAGAAACTTTAGATACGTATATTAAGAACAGATTACAAAATATGAGACGAAAAAAGTTTATTGTGTTTCATCCTTCGTGGGGTTATTTTGCACGGGATTATGGGTTACAACAAATAGCAATTGAACATGAAGGCAAAGAACCCGGCATAAAATATATGAAGCTCATTATTGATAAAGCACGCGAAGAAGGCCTTCGCACTCTCTTTATTGATCCGCAATTGAGCATGAAACAAGCCGAATTGATAGCACGTGAAATTAATGGTAGGCTCATTGTCATTGATCCATTAACAAAAAATTATAATGAAAACTTAAAAAAGTTTGTGAATATATTGGCAAACAATGAATAATGAACCAATTATAGAAATAAAGAATCTCTCGTTTACCTATAAAAAACAGCTGGTGCTCGAGGCTGTTAATTTTTCAGTCTATAAAGAAGATTTTGTCGCAATTATTGGGCCAAATGGCGGGGGGAAAACGACATTAGTAAAGCTTATCTTGGGATTATTAAAACCTAAAGAAGGGTTCATCCATGTTTTTGGATCTTTTCCCGAAAAAGTACGAGGAGTGATTGGGTATGTTCCTCAAAAATCAACTGAAAGATACAGGGATTTTCCCATTAATGTCCATGAAGTTGTTGAAATGGGAGGCCTTTCGGGAAATGGATTGCGAAAACATTCTGTTTCAGAAGCACGAGTACACGAGGCTCTCGCCGGTGTTTCAATGCAATCCTTTCGTACTACCCAAATCGGAGAATTATCTGGTGGGCAACTCCAACGTGTTTTAATTGCCCGCGCATTAGTATCCGATCCAAAGCTTCTTATTATGGATGAACCAACTGCAAGTATTGATGCTGAGATGGAATATGGACTCTATGATATTTTACGAGAGCTTAATAAAAAGATTCCTCTCATTATTGTGACTCATGATCTTACGGCAATTTCAGATAAAGTTAATAAGATTGGATGCTTAAATAAACAATTTTACTGCCATAAAGCAGGCGAACTAACTGAAGAGGACATATTAAAAACGTACAATTGCCCCGTCGAGTTTTTGGGACATGGGCTACCACATAAGGTGCTGAAGAAACACTAGGACCTCTGAAAAAGGCCCATCTGCGGCGTTACTCGCAAATTTGAAATCCTCACGTATTGCCATATACGCTCCGGTTTCAAATTTGCGAGCGCCTTGCACCTGGACCTTTTTGAGAGGTCCTTTGTAATAGCAAAGTCAAAATATGATTGAATTGTTTACATACGATTTCATTCAACACGCATTCATCGCCGCAATCCTCGTGAGTATTGCCTGTGGTATTATTGGAACCTATGTTGTCGTTAACCGCATTGTCTTTATTAGCGGAGGCATTGCGCATATAGCCTTTGGTGGGCTTGGGGCTGCATATTATTTTGGCGTTAATCCTTTAATAGGAGCGGGAACAATTAGTGTTCTATCCGCATTTGGTCTAGGCTTTCTAAACTATCGCGGTAAAGAGCGTGAAGATACGGTCATCGGTATTCTTTGGGCTTTAGGCATGGCAACGGGAAGTATTTTTATTTCATTAACCCCAGGCTATGCTCCGGATCTCATGAGTTATCTGTTTGGCAGCATACTTACGGTTTCAATGAGCGATCTCATTATCATGGGAATCTGGGATATAATAATTATTTTGTTTGTCCTCATATTTTTTAAACAATTTCAGGCAATTTCATATGATCGTGAATACTCTCGCACTCGAGGAATTCCGGTGCACTTATTATATACGATTCTTCTTTTTCTTATTGCAATTACCGTTGTCATGCTTATCCAAATCATGGGAGCGCTCTTATTAATTGCGCTCATTACAATTCCCGTTACACTCGCCACTATATTTTCCCAGAGTATAAAACGAATTATGATTTTGTCTTCTTTTGTGAGCTTAATATTTACTCTTTCTGGCCTTTGGGTATCGTATTTTTTTGATATTCCCAGTGGTGCGGCAATTGTTTTAGTAGCCGGCGGATCATATGGAATTCTTAAAGGGCTTCGAATAACATTGAATCTGTAAGGGGCAGACCTTGTGCCTACCCCTTGTCGTCATTTGCCAATTTCTATTGATATTGTGGATTGTGGAAACGGACTTCAATGTAACAGTAAGCATTGGAGTTACTATAGTTGTTGTATCTAATTGACCCCTCATAATTGTGATTGCTTGCCCCTTCTCCCCATTTTTTGAATCGATATTCATGGTCAAGTTTTGTACTAGTATTTGGATCATTGTAGAATACTTCAAACCCTTGATTATCATAGAATGGGATACTAATCTTTAAATTATTTACAATGGGGCTTGTCTCTAAGCTTGAAATGAGAGATACATAGAGATTTTCATCAGCACCTTCTTGAGCTGAAAGAATATCAAACGAGTATTTCGGGCATGTATCCGAACATTTTTCCGTATACGTAGCAGGATCCCAATAACAAGAACAGGTGTTCTTATCAAAATGTTCGCCCAATACTTTTTTAAGATCATCGCTCGAGCAAGTCTGATCATAGTAGAATGAGATTTCAGAGTCAGTGCTATCAAATACATCATCAACTATGAGAAGTGTTGCGTTGTTCTCCCCTCCTTGAGGTTGACCAAATCCGCAGTTCGATATATTTGCACTTATTAAGCAAGATGCATCATTAAGACTTACTACTAAATCAATTTGATCTCCTGGATAATAGCCGCATTGAGCAACACCAAAGCCAATTGTACCCGCATATATATCATCTCCTACTTCTACATCCCAGGTTATTTCATTGAAGAACATCGATGCTTCATCAGTTTCAAAGAGTATTGCTGATTCATTTGAGTTTCTAATTTCTACATGTGCTGTTCCATCGTTGTTGACTTCATAACAGAGATGTACTCCATCTTTATAATTACTATCGCAAGGAGGATTTGGTTTTAAGTTATCTTGAGGTATAAAGTAACAATTTTGTAGTCCTAAATACTGCGCGTCAACAAAATCTTGTCCACCTTGGAGGAACATGCCATAGTTTGAAGCTGCGATGAGCTCTGTGGTACAAGGTTCGTCAAAGTTCCGTGGTGGTCCACCTGGGCCTTGTGACTTTAATTTACCCCAATCCTGACAACCGCCTTCAATAAGTCTAAAGAAGCATTCTCCTTCTTCTTTTGAATCTGATCGAGCACCACTCCGCGCATGGCATTCTACTTCAAGAGCGTAGAGTGTTTTGTCACTTGAACAATCAGCAGGATCTTCAACTTTGTCTGAATCACAGAGATAGATAATATCATTCATGTCATAGATAGGATCGTCTACAAAATCAAGGTCAGTTACTTCTAAACCACATGCTTTGAAGAATCCTTCGCCATCAGCTGTTCCAAATTCAATGTCCATATCGGCTGACCCTTCATTTTTCAGTGCTTTTAGAATTTCATTTGCTTCACTGCCTCTTTGACAAAGGAAGGTTATCATATTGGTAACTGCTTCTTCATTGTATCCCTCTGGATTATTACTATCGCAATTTCCATGGGTAAAGAGCGTTTGCTGAGGAATAATCTTTGCTGTAATTTCGATAGAATTATCAGCTGCACCCGTTGCGTTTTCAATAAAATCTGAAACGTTCTCATAGTCAGATTCTTCTTTAAGCTTCATGGTTGCATACATTTCTACTGCTTGTTCTTCTTCTCCGAATTGATCTCCAATTGCATCTTTAGCTCCGCTGTCGTCACATATAAATTGACGTTTTTCTATAATTTTAACCTTAACGGCTGCTTTTGGCTCTGATGGGTCTTGAATGTCTATGGTCATATCACTAACTTCAGTACAACCAGTTTCACTATTTAAAGCCATACAACCACGACTAAAGCTATATTCTTCATGAAGAACCCAATGAAATACTTTTCCTGCGGATGTTTCATAGAGTTCATAGGGAGCGCAGGCTACTTCTGAATCGCCTTCCGGCAGAGCACACATTGCTCCAACATGAGTTTCTTTTATGTCGGCGTCTTCAATACCAAATTCAGGATAGGCTGAAAAAAGGGCTTTTAGATCAGCTTGACTCATTACTTCATATTGGAGAAGAAGATCAATTTTTTCGCCAGGTTGTGGTCCACCATGCTCTTCGCCTTTACCTGGAGGAGGTCCTTGCTGACCACCGCCATTATTTGGAGGAGGAGGGCTTTGTAATTTTGCAATTCTTTTAAAACTAGGGCTCTTAAATTTATTTTTTAAGAGAGAATCATCTCCTTTGATGTTAATTTTATTAAAGGTCATTTTATAGGTTCCTGAAAGAAGAACGGTAATTGTATCAGTTGCAAGTGTTGATAACGCTTTACCTTTTTCTACAGTTGTGACTGTTTTACATGCACCGCTTGATGTACATTCAGTAACTTTTTTTACTTTACTTCCAACATCATAGCTTTCGGCAGTTCCTCCTTCATTCATATAAGCAAGATTGATTTGGTTATCTTTATCCCAAATGACGCAAAGTCTTTGTTCCTTAGCTTGCATATTGAGTTTATACGTTCCATCAGCCTCTAATTTAGCTGTTCCAAGACATGCTACAAGATCTTCTGCTGAACTTGTGTTTAATGCGTCAAGTAAACATTCCATCGCAAGACACACAACGAGCACTTTTTTAGCCACATCTTCAGCTGTGTACTTAGCTTTTAAATATGAGCTGCTTGCCGGAAGTGCTGCGCTTAAAAGAGCTGGCAACGCGGTGTTCATGGTGTCTTCAGAAAATGATCCACTTACGTTAACATCATCAGAATCATCTCCAAGTGTGTTTGTCGGATCAAGATCCTTCACAAAACTACAATTCCCCAGAACTAATCCCAGAATGAATGGGATTGAAAGAAGTAAAAACCTAAACTGGCTTTTCATACATACCTCCCTTAAAAAATTGGTTTTAAAACTACGTACTCTAAATACTAACATACTTTTTTTACTTTGTCTATAGTCTTTTCATTTTTTATCTTAACAGTATTAAAAAAAAATGTCTGTGATGTAGAACAAAAGAAGAGATTATTTTAGTATGTATTTAATTTTAAAAGGTATTTATGTGAAAAAAATAGAATATTCTACGGGGTAGTGTCTTCTTCGAAGCGCTTCTTTATATAATTTTCAAATATCGCAATGAATTCATTGCGAATGTTATCACCTCGGAGCGTACAGTATTCTTTTCCATCTATATAAACTGGAGCAGTTGGAGTTTCTTTGATGCCCGGAAGACTAATGCCGATATCTGCATATTTGCTTTCGCCAGGGCCATTAACGACACAGCCCATGACCGCTACTTTAAGTTTTTCAATGCCGGGATAAATCTTTTTCCATTCTTTAATTTTTAGAGCAATATGATCGGTAACTTCGCGATCGAGTTTTACAAAGTAATCGCTATCGGTTCGACCACAACCGGGACAGCTCGTAACCGTGGGCTTGAAAAAACGAAAATTCATGTTTTGAAGCAGCTGAGTGCAGACTTCAACCTCGCGTGCTCGAGAAATTCCAGGCTCTGGAGTGAGTGAGACGCGGATGGTGTCCCCTATTCCTTGTTGCAAGAGAATTCCCAATGCTGCAGCACTCGATGTAATTCCTTTGATTCCATTTCCGGCTTCGGTTAAACCGAGATGTAAAATGTAATCGGTTTTAGCTGCAAGCTTTTGATAAACCGAAATCATGTCTTGAATTTCAGACATTTTAACGCTAATAATAATTTTTTCTTTTGGAAGGCCTAATCGAATTGCATATTCGGTGCTTTGAATCGCACTTTCGATCATGGCATCTATGAGTATTTCTTTGAAATCTTTAGGATTTTCTAACTTTGCGTTTTCATCCATTA
>CAZRKD010000088.1:0-7301 GCA_964600515.1 uncultured bacterium | reverse complement strand
TAATCAGCAATTGCCAAGATTACCCCAAGATTATCCGACGGATGTCCCCATTCAGCCGCAAGCCAGGTATCGTTGTAATCAAGCCAGCGAATCATGGTTCCGATGTTAAAAGCGCCCTGTACAGGATCGAGGACATATTTTGTTCCTGGCACACGCGTACCTAATGATACGCTTGCTTCTCTAACAACCGGTCCCAAAAGCTTTGTACATGCAGGATATTGCAGTGCCAAAAACGCACAGCCTAACGAATCCATCAAACAATAACGTGCAGTTTCATATGCTTCAGCGCTTGTAATTTTTTTATTATAAACATAATCAGCAATTGCAACAAGCTCTTGATCTGGTTCAGGACGTGTATTGGATATATGATTAGTCATGAAGATATCATATCGAAGAATGTACTGTAATCAAATGAAAAAAATGAAGCTACAGCTGCAGCGTTTACTTCTTGCATCTCATTATTCATTTTAATACTATATTGAGTATGCCAATTATTAGTAGATTTTTCGGCATAGTGATAGTTCTCTATTGGAATGACCATACTCCGCCACGTTTTCATGCAAAATATAGCGGAGAAGAAGCAGTCATTGAAATTAAAACAGGTAAGATTCTTAAGGGTAGTTTGTCCAAAAGGGGCATGATTCTTATAGAAGAGTGGAGAAAATTACATAGTAATGAATTAATGGATGACTGGGAATTAGCAAGGCAAAGAAAGCCATTACGTTATATAACACCTTTGGAGTAAGATATGATATTACATGTTATTCAAGCAAAATATAAAAAAGATTACCAAATATGGTTAAAGTTCAATGATGGATCTGAAGGTATTGTCGATCTCAAAGATGAACTCTATGGAGAAATCTTTGAGCCACTCAAGGATTCAAAATTATTCAAAAAATTTAAGATAGATAAAGAATTAGAAACTGTTGTCTGGCAAAATGGAGCAGATTTTGCTCCGGAATTTTTACGGAATCGTCTTTTTGTCGAATGATAACTACTTATAAATCAAATACTTATCTTCCATGACTTCGATGGAATCTTCTTTAAGGATAATTTCGTCTTTGGTAACTGAAATAACACCGCGTTTTTGAAGGTCGGTGAGGGTACGCGATACGGTTTCACGGGAAGTACCAACAAGACCTGCAATTTCTTGATGGGTTGGACGATTAACGATGACAATGCCTTCTTTAGTAATTTTGCCTTCAGCTTTTGCAAGTTTTATAAGATAGCGCGCAATTCGTCCATATACATCTAAAAGCGCAAGGCTACCGATTTTATCATCGGCAATGCGAAGTCGCTGGCTCATTTCTACTAAGAGCATAAGACTCAAGTCTGGCGATTGCTTCAAATAATTCATAAAATCAACACGCTCGAGAATCAAAAGCTCGGTAGGATCAATTGAGGTTACATTTGCCGAACGCGGTTCTCCATCGATAAGAGCCATTTCGCCAAAAAAATCACCTTCTCTTAAGATGGAAAGAATAATCTCTTTTCCTGCCTCACTAAAGAGAGAAACTTTAATTCTGCCCGCTTGTATAATAAATAATGCATCACCTTTGTCTTCTTGATTAAAGATTATTTCCTCTCCTCCAAAGGCTTGTACTTTTACAAGCTTGGCTAAATTCGCAATATGATCATCATTAAAACCCTTAAAAAGAGGAACATTTCTTAAAAAACTCATTGCATTTTGCATAGTTAAACCCTTTATATAGTTTAATCATTATTAATTATACCCTATTTATATTACTTTTGTCAAATCTATTATTTTTATATTTCCCTTATTTCTTTGATTTTATTAAATTTTTGTTTATGGTACGAGACGTTTATGATAGAAGATCTTGTTATTAAAGATTTTGCGCTTATCGATTCACTGCAAATAAGCTTTACTAAAGGACTCAACATCATCACCGGTGAAACAGGGGCTGGAAAATCAATTATTATTTCAGCACTCAATATTCTCTTAGGCGGACGTACATCTCCTTCTTTGATTCGACAGGGAAAAGAGGAAGCACGGCTCGAGGCCACGTTTCTTTTTGAAAATCTTGCATTCAAAGAATATATTGCAAATTATCTTGAAACCCATGGAATTGAGCTTGGAGAACCACTCATCATCAAAAGAATATTTACAAAAAATAAGACCAATAAAATATTCATTAATAATTGCCTTGTTTCACTTACAACTCTTGAAGAACTCGGTAATTCGCTTGCTGATTTTACTTCACAACATGAACATACTTCACTGTTAAAACCATCGAATTATATTGATATTATTGACTCGTTTGGAGCTCTTACTGCTGAGAGAAAAGCATTTGAAATTGTTTATAGAGAATTTAAATCTCTATCGAAAGAATATGAAGAAGCTCGAAGAGAATTTGTAAAAGCTACTGAAGAAGAATTAGCAAGAACGAGCGCACGAGATGAATTAAAGAGTGCAGGGTTAAAATCCGGTGAATATGAGCGACTCGAAGAAGACCTTATGAGGGCTGAACATCAAAAAGAAATTCTTTTTCATGCTCAAAATATTCTCGATTCATTCGAAGAAGAACCAAAATCAATTTCTAGAAACTTGCGGCTTGTTCGAGATTCACTCCTAAAACTCTCTTCACTCAATCAGAAATTATTATCATATACTTCTGAGCTCGAAGCGCTTATATCTTTTTCTCAAGAACTGATTCACGACGTAGAAGTCTTTGCTTCGTCAGTTGATATAAGTGAAGATAAAATTACTGAAATGAATGAACGCCTTCTCGCACTCAATAGACTGAAAAAAAAGTATGGAGTGAAAACAATCGAAGAACTGATTAATTATCGTGATGAATTAACAAAGGCAGGTAATGAGATTGAAATACTCGAGAAAAGATGCTCCGAACAGGAGATTCACGTTAAACATTGTAGTCAGGATCTCTTTGAAAAGGCACAAAAATTAAATAAAAAACGCGATGCCGCTGCAAAAAAATTTACTGAAGAAGCTCTCAAACACCTGAATGACCTTGGATTTACAAGCCGAGCATTTTCTATAACTCTCCATGCAGAGCTCCCTCAAAATAATCCTCATGAGATTTCAAAAAATGCAAATGCAACGGCACAGTTTTTAATTTCACTAAATACGGGTGAAGCATTAGCGCCTCTCCATAAAGTTGCTTCAGGTGGAGAACTTTCACGAATTCTTTTGGCTATAAAACTTTCATTACAAGGAAAAGAAGATTTATGTGATACCTGTATCTTTGATGAAATCGATACCGGCATTGGAGGTATTACGGCAAATACCGTTGGAATGAAGTTAAAACGTGCGAGCGAAGATATGCAATGCATCTGCATTACCCATCTTTCACAAATCGCAAAATATGCTGATAGCCATTTCTCTGTCATAAAATCTACACGCAATAAAAAAACTGAAATTAACATAGAGAGACTTTCAACCACTGAATCAAAAAGAGAACTTGCTCGAATGCTTGGTAATACAAACGTAAACATTAAAACCGTGGAAGAATTAATTAATATATGATTCTTGAATCTTGGGGCATAAGCGATATTGGGAGTAAGAGAATTGTTAATGAGGATTTCTTTTATATAAGCGACGAGCATCATCTCTATATTATTGCCGATGGCATGGGTGGTCATGCTGGAGGCGAATGTGCAAGTAAAATGGCGGTCATGACCATTAAAGACATCATGCACACGCTACGGAATTCGAGAGATTTCAATGACTACTTTGATCCACATTTTATATCAGATGATCATGGAGCGAGCCTGAAAAATGCACTTGAATTCGCCAGTACCACCATTGCAACTTATGCTCAAACTCATACACTTTTAAAAGGAATGGGAACAACGTGTACAGCGATCACAATTGTTGATCGAGAAGCCTATGTTGCCCATGTTGGTGATAGCCGGTTGTATCGCTTACGGAATAATATGCTCTCACAACTCACCGAAGATCATTCGCTTGTCAATGAACAGATAAAAATGGGCGTGCTTTCAAAAAACGATGCAAAAAAACACGCCTACAAAAACATCATTACGCGATCAATTGGCGTGTCTGAAACCGTTGAGGTTGATTCATTTCATGCTCCCCTTCAAAAAGACGATCTCTATCTTCTTGCCACCGATGGTCTATCAAATTTGGTCACCGAAGATGAGATACAAAAAACGCTCACTGAATACAACATTCCCACGGCATCACGAAAACTCATTGAAATGGCAAATGCAAATGGCGGAGATGATAATGTTACCGTCGTGCTGGTTAAAGTGATTGAGGTGTAATTACGGGTATAGAGAGATATATCTTTTTGTTTCTCAATCAATGCTGAAGAAAACATACAATTTGTTATAGAGTAGAGACGTTCACATTCTTCGATTTTATAAAAACTCTTATAAAACAAAAGCTTAACAGTGGCATAAATCTTGCTTAGATAATTCTCTATAGGAAGTACATTAGTTTTAACTAATAATTAGTTTTGACTAATATTTATTTTACTGATAGTATAATTATGAATGTAAGGTTTTACACAACAAGCTCAGGAAAAAGTCCTGTGGAAGAATTGTTACATACATGTTCGTCCGATGTTAAACATGATTTTATTGATGCAATCAATCTTCTATCTTTAGGGAGAACGCTTGAAATGCCGTTAAGTAGAACTTATCGAACATATATCCAGGATTACATGAATTACGTTTGAAAGATGCAAGCGGATGTTTTAGATTTTTTTACTTTATAAAAAAGCAGGTGGCTATTTATTTCATACATGCATTTAAAAAGAAGGAACAGAAGCTTCGCAAAAAAGTACAGAAGCTTGTGTTACATCGACTGAAGGAGATTTAATAACATGCCATGGAAAGAAAGTACAATCGAAGATCTTACAGAACAATTTGGAGTAGATGCTCTAGAATTACGTGAAAAACAGAGGCTGATTGATTTAATTATAGCAACCCGAAAAAAAGCAGAGATATCTCAAACAAAACTTGCTCGTATACTGAAAGTAACACAAAGTCGAATAGCCCAAATTGAATCTGGTATTGGAACATCAAAGATAACTTTTGATGTTTTGCTTCATATATTAATTATACTTGGGTATAATTTTAAGATTACTCTTAGAAAAACACTTACGTATCCTCATCACGTACTTCATAGGCAAAGAATATACAGCCGCACATAAAACTAAGCGTATTATGTTGACGTAAATAGACTTACAAGGAAAAGAAATCGATCAGAAACACTTGTTTAGGTTAAGCATTTCCCTCAAGCTCAAAGCCTTTGAAATCAACTGATACCACTTTAGAAATCCCCGGTTCTTCCATCGTGATTCCATAGAGATACTCAGACATTTCCATTGTTTTTTTGTTGTGACTAATAATGAGAAACTGCGTTTTGCCGGTAAGGCTTTTCACGAGATTTACAAATTTATCGACATTCGTATCATCAAGCGGCGCATCGATTTCATCGAGAATACAAAATGGCGATGGATTATAATAAAAGATAGAAATGAGATAACAAATAAGTACTAAAGCTTTTTCGCCACCGGATAAAAGATTAATATTGCGAATCGATTTACCCTTGGGTTCGATTACAAGATCAATGCCACTTTCTAAAATATTATCAGGGTTACTTAGATAAAGATCTCCACTCCCATTAGGAAAAAGCTTTTGAATATTTTCTTGAAAATTTATGCGAACTTTTTCAAAGGCTTCGGTAAATAACGTAACCGTATTTTTATTTACTTTTGTAAGTGCCCGTTCAAGTTCATCGAGTGAATTCTCAAGGTCTTTTTTCTGCGATTCTAAAAACGTAAATCGAACCAAAATTTCTTCGTAGTCTTTAATAGCCTTAACATTGACTTCGCCAATTTTTGAAAGATACAAGCCGAGCTTCTTCTCTTCTTCTTTTGCGCCGCTATAACTCATATTTACTTCGGGTTTATAATTTTCAATATTTATTCCATGCTTATTCTGACAGTCGGAAGTGAGCATATCGCGCTTCATAGAAAGACGTTCTTTTTGAAGCATGAGTGCATTGGTACTTTGGGATTTTTGTTCAAGCGCTTGTTTCTTCTCTTCGAGTTCTTTCTTTAATTCTTCAAATGCAACTCGTTCGTCGGCAAGTTTTTGTTCGGTTTCTTCAAATTCCTTTTGTACACTCGCAAGCGTTTCTTTCAGTTCTCGTAATGCTTTTTCTTCGGCTTCTTTTTCATTGAGAACAGAAGTAAGTTCATGAGCTCCTTTTTCAATGCGATCTTGTATTTCTTTTTCACGTAAGAGAAGTGTTTGTAAAAACGTCGTAATTTTTTGTACCTCTTCTTTTGAATTTTTTAATTTTTCTTCAAGAGAGGTTTTTTTCACTAAATATTCTTTTTCTCGCTGGCGCTCTGATTCAATTTCTCGCGTTAGTTCATCAATAATCTTCTTATATTGATCTCCATGTTCTTTTAATGTCGCAATCTCAACCGTCAGCGTTTCAATGTGTTTTTGAGCCTCTTCGACTTTTTTCCCTTTCTCGATTTTTTCTTCCTCGGCTTTTCTACCCCACAATTGCCGAAGCTCATCTTCACGTTCGAATGTAAGAGCCTGGGCTTTTTTATTGTGTACATCTTCTTGTAGTGTATCTACCTCGCTATGGCATCGTGCTATCGTATCTCGAAGCGTACGAATTTCATTTTCTTTGGTACTCAAGGTGTTTCGCAGGGTATCTAATTCGTAAGAAGCTGATTCGTAGAGCGTCTTTGTTTGGCTGTACTTAAGTTCGAACTTTTCTAACTCATTTTTTCGCTTCAGTAATACATTGTCGCCATTAGTGCTCCCACCAGATACGATGCATCCTTCAGAAAAGACAATGCCGTCCCTTGTTCCAAACGTAGCATGCGGGTAACGCCGAGACATCTCACGTGCAACAGATGCCGATTCGGCAATATATTTATTGGCAAGCACATGGCGAACGGGAGACGAAGAATCTTTTATTGAAACAAGAGCGCGTAAACACTGTAATTTGCCAAGGTCATTTGGATCTATCAATTCTTCGGAGCTACTCGATTCATCCGCAATAAACATACTTACAAGACCCTTATTGTTCTTTCGAACAACTTCTATGAGTTCTACACCCGTTGCAAGATCTTGAATGATAGGGTATTCGAGCCTATCTTTTAGAAGTGCACTGACAATATCTATATATTCTTCGCTCACATCAAGATGCTCTAAGAGAGAAGCCTGTACTTTATCCTTGTGCTCGGTAAATACATAGTGAAGCGATTCTCGATAATCAGAAAAATGTGCACTATGATCCGGAAACAAATACCTTACTAATAAATTCT
>CAZRKD010000087.1:0-7406 GCA_964600515.1 uncultured bacterium | reverse complement strand
TGCGTAAAATAAAATACATAATCAGTAGAAAAAGTACAAAATTAATTAATGACCAAAGAAGTTGATTCCAAGGGACAGAATGACTTTCACTGCTCGAAGCAAAGAGTATTTGAGGAATAAGCATCAAAAATAATAAACTATATTTCATATTATGCATGGTACTCATGAATAAGCTGTTCTTTGAAGTCATCTAATCTAACATTGAGGTCTTTTTTCAGCATGTTATATTCGAGCGTACTATTTTGTAATTCCTTAGACAGGTTAGCGTGGGCATCTTTTCGTGCTTTCTGAAGTTGTGCGTTTGCTTCTTCTTTTGCTTTTTGTACCAATGTTTCCTTGATTTTTCCTGCCTCTTGCCTTGCTTCGTCTATTCTCATTTTTAAAAAGAGAGTCTTCTCTGCAATTTCTTCATTAAGCCTTTTTGTCGCTTCTTCTAAATCAACAGTTCTTGCCATACGAGTCGTATAAATTTTTCTGATGTGTTTGAACACAAATTTCCAAAGTATGGAAAGGCAAATCAAAAATATAATGCCATGGATAGCAAGCTGGCTTATAAATTCTGTTACATTAAATTCATTCATATCATTATAATACTATTACCATTTTAAACCCGCAAAAAATATATTCTTGAACTTCTAATGTCAATGGTAAAAGGATTCCTTAAGGGTGCTCTTGACTTATATTCTTTATTTGTTTACAGTCCCTTCCATAAGTTGAGTCCATAAGTTGAGGGTCAGCTTTCGGGCAAAAAGCGTCAGTCACTTTTGGTTGAATCGATTAATTGCCAGCGTTTATTGAAGAAATTTTTATAAGCGATGGATAGAAAGATAAGTGTCGTTATCGTAACACTCGCCATAATGCCAAGATAGACAATGATTTGATATTTTATAGCAATGAGTGCTGATTCTCCCGAAAGAATCTGGCCAGTCATCATGCCGGGAAGTACAACGATTCCTGCCCCAATCATGGAATTTAAAAGCGGAAGAATCGATGAAGAAAATGAGCCGTTAATAATATCTTTAATTGCATCATAGGGCTCTGCTCCGATCATAAGTAATGCCTCGATGCGATCGCGTTTTTCATCAATGCCTTTTAGAAGCCCCGTAATCCCCAAAGCAATTCCGTTAGTCGAGTTGCCCATTAGCATTCCGCCTATAGGAATAAGATAGCGAGGATTATACCAAGGGCTGTCTCCAATAACGAAAAATATAAAAAAGAAAAGGGATCCGATGGTTCCTGCAAAAATTGAAAATCCAATCGTTTGTTTCATTGTACGTGAAAGCTCTAAATCAACCACTCGAAATATATTAAATACTGCAACGATTTCCATTAGGGCGATAATAAGTAGTGTAAAGAGTAATGAATTTGTATTAAAAACATATTCGAGGATATATCCGGCAAGTATAAGTTGAAAGGTCATGCGAAGCGTAGCAATAATCATGAGACGCTCGCTTTTTATCCCTCGACCCCTCACAAAAAGAAAAATGCCAGTGAGAAAAATATAGCCAATGAGAATATTGAAAAAACCTAGATTAGCTAATTCATGCATTGATGCCTTCGCTTCCTGTATGATTAATTTCAAAAATATTTATGCCACATGATTCTCGGAGACGCTCGGAATGAGTTGCAAAAATTAGCGTCGTGCCCCGACTTTGTGCCCATTCTATGAGTATGTTCATAATATGCGATTCAGTTGCTTCATCGAGATGCGCTGTTGGTTCATCTAAAAGAAGCACCTTTGGATTAAGAAGCAAAGCCCGTGCAAGTGCTAGTCTTTGTTTTTCTCCGCCTGAAAGATTCTTTGTCGATGAGTCTAATTTTTTATCAAGATGTAATAGCTCAAGGAGTTTTTTTAGTTCAGTGTCTTTCGGTCGAGAAAGCTTATGAAGCCGAACGCCGATAAGCATATCGTCTCGAATAGTAGTCTCAAATATAACTGCATGCTGTGGGAGCATCATTACTTCTTCCCTATATTTCTGAGGGGGAATACTTGCGATGTCGTGATTATTATACGTAATAGTTCCCGCATCGGGGCTTATAAGATTTACGAGAAGCTTTAAGAGTGTCGTTTTGCCTAGGCCCGTTTTCCCATAAATTGCGAATAGTTTTTTTTCTCTAATTTCAAGCGTAGGAATTGAAAGAATATTTTTGTAATGAATGTTATGAAGTGAGAAAAGAGACATAGGGTAAGGGTATAAAAGGAAGTACTATGAGTCAACGTGAAGATTAAATTGCAGGTTCAATACCTGAGGGAGAATTCCCAGAAATATCATTAGAAGAAATAGTTATAGTGCCTCCGCCTGCAAATTCTACCCAATAAATTCCTCCGCCAACTTCAGATGATGAAAAACTATCGGCGATATTACTCTTAATAGTATTTGTTTCAATCGTGATTGTAGCAGAACTGCTCGTAAATGCTTTGATTCCACCTCCCGATGCGGTTTCTTTACTTTCAGATTTGTTGCTATTAACGGTATTATTACTTATGGATATAGTAGAGACGCTCTTAGCTATTGCATTAATGCCTCCACCTATAGCACTTAATGTTGGGCTTGTAGCTATATTTTCTGAAATAATATTTTTGTCTATCAAAATTTTAGTTCCTACTTCTCCATTTGTTTCACTATTAATTCCTCCTCCCCATGCATTATCAGATATACTACGAGAAGTATTTTGTGTGATTGAGTTATTCTTGATATTAATTATCGATTTTGATTTTGCTTCTGCGTAGAACCCTCCACCTTTTGCTGAATCTTCATCATCGAGGGCAGTATTTTGAGTAATGATATTCTGTTCAACGGTAATTTGTGAAGAGCTAGATGCTCCAAGATATATTCCTCCTCCATCTGCTTTTTGACTAGCATTTCCACTAAAATCAACAGTATTATTTTTGATATAGTTAGCAATGATTTTAATCTTTGAGGATGTTACAGCTATAAATATTCCAGCGCCATCTCCTCCATAATAATGATTAACGATAATACAATTTTGAATAAGGATAGCTGTGTCTAGATTATCTGCAATGACAAAGATCCCTCCAGATTTACTGTTTATCCCATCTTTATCCCTATTACCGTTGAGTTTCAGGTTACCAATGCGAACAGTAACACTATCTGATACATTAGTATTGATCATTCGGAATGACTTAGTACTATCAGTTTCAGTATTGATGAGCTCAGCATTTCCATCACTAAATAATACCATCGTCTTCCTGATATCAAGTTGATCTTTCATGCTAAATGTTCCCGACAATTTAAGACATTTCTTGCTTGAACCATTGATTTGATTATTGATCACATTTTGGATATCGCTATTTGTTTTAGTACCATCAGATTCTAACGTAATTGTGTTACTGTCGGTGCATCCATAATCCTCTGCTTTAAAATATGAATCATCATCGCACATATTACCGATGCCATTACTATCAGTATCTACTTGATCAGCATTGGATTTATTGGGGCAATTGTCGCTCGAATCGGCAATGCCATCTCCATCGCTATCTGCAGGTGGGATAGGTTCACATACATCACCCGTTCCATCTTTATCAGCATCGGCTTGATCCGCATTCGCATTGCTTGGACAATTGTCGCATGCATCGCCATCTTTATCTCCATCAGCATCTTCTTGATTCGGATTAGCTACACTTGGGCAATTGTCTGCAGTATCAAATTTGCCATCGCTATCAGTATCAGTACATGCATCGCCTATTTTATCATTATTAGTATCCTTTTGGTCAGTATTATCGACTGAAGGGCAATTATCGCATACATCTCCGTATTTATCTGCATCACTATTTTTTTGATCAGCATTCGCAATAGAAGGGCAGTTATCGGTAGTGTCTGAAGCACCATCATTATCTGAGTCAGTTCCACCGGTACCCGGACTTGGATCGCAGACATTTCCCGTGCCATCAGCATCTGAATCAGCTTGGTCTTTGTTTGCATTGCTTGGGCAATTATCGCATACATCACCAATATCGTCGTCATCACCGTCAGCCTGGTCTTTATTTGCTGTCGATTTGCAGTTATCTATCCCATCGACGATCGTATCTTCATCAATATCAGTCGTTTGGCCTAAGTCAACTTTACTCTCACTGCCACAATAACTAAGTATTATTCCCAAAAATAATAAAATAAATAATCGTTTGCACATACTAATGCCTCCGTAAATAAATTTATAGATCCATTAAGAAAAATATGCAATTTAAATGCCAATAATTAAAGAAAATTAAATATAATTATCTTAAGATATCAATAAGTTATGATTTAATATTATTGATGTACTACTATTTTATTACCCAACTGCGACAAATATAGTACTTTTTACATTTTCATTTCCCATGCTTACTTGACAGAAAAACACTCGGAGAGTAGGGTCCACGTCGTATCTTAACCAGGAGGGTGTATGTTTAGATTCGGCATGTGGGAATTATTGATTATACTTTTTATTGTTCTTCTTTTATTTGGGGCAGGTCGATTGCCAGAAATTGCACGGGCCATTGGGCGGTCCCTTAAAGAGTTTAAAAAAGGAACCAAAGAAGTTCGTGACGAAATTGAAAATACCATCAAAGATGATAAAGATAATAAAGATGGTGATGTAAAAAAATAATCCCTACCTCATGGAACTCGAAAAACGAAAGTCTTTTATCGATCATCTTTCTGAATTTCGAACAAGCGCAATTAAAATAATTATTGCCTTTTTTATTGCAACAATAGTTTCAGTTAATTTTGCCGATAGATTTCTTGCCTTTATCACTCGCGGTGCAGGAAAGCTTGTTTTTATTTCACCGCAAGAAGCATTCATGACCACTATTCAAATCGCATTACTCTTAGGAATATTTCTTTCATTACCCTATACGCTTTATCAAATTTGGAAATTTATTTCTGAAGGCCTTAAAGAAAATGAAAAAAAATATGTTCATATTGGTGCGCCACTCTCAGCACTTCTTTTTATCTCTGGTGCTCTTTTTGGATATTGTGTTGTTATTCCGATAATGCTCAATTTTTTTCTTGGCTTTGCAACTGAATCGCTCACGCCAATGATTACTGTCAGTAAATATATCTCTTTTATCACCACATGGACTTTTTCTTTTGCACTGATCTTCGAACTTCCACTTGTGCTCGTTTTTCTCACAAAGATCCGCGTGATTTCGCCTGAATTTTTACGAAAAAATAGACGTTATGCCATTGTCATTATTTTTATTGTTGCTGGCTACTTAACACCGCCCGATCCTTTTAGTCAGCTTTTGATGGCAATTCCTTTAATAGTCCTCTATGAAATCGCGGTGATTTCAACGAAAATAATGAAAAAGGTGAAAAAGGTGCAGACCAACATATGAACTCATTTGGTCGGGGGCACTTTTTTAAACCCGTTTAAACTTGGCGCTGAAATGGCGTAAGTACGGAGGCTCGTAGGTTATTTTTAATCCGCGAGGCGTATCGCGTTCTTTAAAGCATTCAATAATGACTTCAATTGCATAATCAAAATGGCTTTGAGTATAAGTTCGGCGTGGAAATGCAAGACGTACGAGTTCCATCGGAGGATTGGGAAACATTACGGATCCAATTTCAACACCACGAATTCCGCCTTTTTGGTAGAGTGCACACACAAGGGCTTGTCCGGGAAACTCATCTTTCGGAATCTGCGGATAGAAATGGTGTGCATCGATATACACCGCATGACCTCCAGTTGGGCGAATAATACTGACACCAGCTGCAAGAAGCTTTTCGCCCATGTATTCAGCGGTTCGCAGGCGATAACGTAAGTAATTTTCAGAAAGCACTTCTTGTAAGCCAATGGCAAGAGCAGACAAATCACGGCCCGTCATGCCGCCATAGGTTGGGAATCCTTCGGTAAGAATAGAGAGATTTTTTATTTTTTCAAAAAGACTATCGTCATTTAATGCTAAAAAACCACCAGTATTGACGAGTCCATCTTTTTTTGCGCTCATGGTACATCCGTCTGCATACGAAAACATTTCTTGAGCAATCTCTATGACCGATTTATTCGCATACTCTTTTTCACGGAGCTTTATAAAATAGGCATTTTCCGCAAATCGACATGCATCAATAAAAAAAGGAATCTTATATTTTTTGAAAATTTTTGAAGCTTCTCGGATGTTTTCCATTGAAACAGGCTGGCCACCGCCTGAATTATTCGTTACTGTTACCATGCCTAAGGGAATATGCGTATGGTTTTTTTCGACAAAAGCCGATAGCTTTTCTAAATCAATATTGCCCTTAAATGGATGAACGAGCTCAGGGATTTTGCCTTCAGGGATAACGAGATCAACTGCCTCGGCTTTATTGAATTCAATATTTGCTCTCGTTGTATCAAAGTGCGTATTATTGGGTATAATAGTACCCTGTTTTGCAGTCAGTGCAAATAAAATTCGCTCAGCGGCTCTTCCTTGATGTGTAGGTATAACGTGGGCAAAGCCTGTAATTTCTTTAACTACTTTTTCAAATGCATAGAAGCTTTTACTCCCCGCATACGATTCATCGCCTTGCATGAGCGCTGCCCATTGATCATCGCTCATTGCAGCAGTTCCACTATCGGTGAGAAAATCGATGAGAACATCATCGGCATGAATAAAGAAGGGATTGAAATACACATTTTCTAAAATTTTTTTTCGTTCTGACTCAGTCGTCTCACGAATGTGATCAACTGCTTTGATTTTAAATGGCTCAAATAATGTTTTCATAGAGATCTCCTTAAGTTAGGCAATAGAGAAGTGATGTATATCTGAAAAAAATATTTAATTTAAGTTTGCTTCGGCGATCTAAAAACTTCACTGAGCAAACTAAATTAAATATTTTTTTCAGATATACATCACTTCTCTACTACATAAATTTTGACTAGCTTTACAAAATTACAATTTCTATGGTACAGATTCAATCAGATATATACATGAGAGAAATCATATGGCCTTTATAGTTACTGATCAATGTATAAAATGTAAGTATATGGATTGCATAGAAGTGTGTCCGGTGGATTGCTTTTATGAAGGCGAGAATATGCTTGTCATTCATCCTGATACCTGTACTGACTGTGGAGCATGTGAGCCTGAATGTCCCGTACAAGCTATTGAAGAAGAACATGCAGATAATAAACACTGGCTCGAGCTCAATCGTAAATACTCAAGCATCTGGCCTCGTATTACTCAAAATCGTGGGGCCCTTCCCGAAGCAGATGCGCATAAAGGCATCGAAGGCAAGTTTGAAAAGTATTTTAGTGAAAAGCCAGGAATCGGAAATACATAACTTTTAATAATGGAGGAACGTATGAAGACAACCATTCTAGTAACCGGTGCAACAGGCACTGTTGGTCGCGAAGTCGTGAAAGCTCTTGAAGCAATTAAAGATGTTCAGGTTAAGGCCTTTGTTCGAGATACGTCCAAGGCAAAG
>CAZRKD010000086.1:3938-7428 GCA_964600515.1 uncultured bacterium | reverse complement strand
AGCAATTAAAGATGTTCAGGTTAAGGCCTTTGTTCGAGATACGTCCAAGGCAAAGGCATTACAATGGCCAAATGTAACTCTAACTCAGGGTGATTTAGCAAAAAAAGATACTATTGAAAAAGCGTTACAGGGGGTTGATAAAGTATTTTTATTATCGAATGCAGATCAAAAACAAACTGAGCTTCAAGGCAATGTTGTTGACGCTGCAAAAAAAGCGCATGTAAAGTATATCGTTAAGCTTTCTGCTTTAGGAACATCGGCCGACTCTCCGATAAGTTTAGCCCGGTGGCATCGACAAACAGAAGTTGAGATTGAGAAATCTGGAATTGCCTATACACATCTTCACCCTCATTTTTTCATGCAAAATTTTTTAATGTTTGCAGCGACTATAAAAAAAGATGGAGTGTTTTATGCGCCGATGAAAGATGCAAAGATGAGCATGGTCGATGCTCGTGATATTGCGGGCGTTGCAGCGACAGTATTAACAACGACAGGCCACGAGGGAAAAACATATGATATTACTGGCCCAGCTCCGCTATCTTTTACCGAAGCAGCAGCAACACTTACAGAGATTCTTGGAAAAACCGTAAAATACGTATCAGTTACGCTTGATGATCTTCGAAAAACATTACATTCAATGGGCCTTCCAGCCTGGTTTGTTGAAGACATGGCAAAGCTCTATGAATTCTTTAGTTCTGGCAAAGCTGCATTTGTTACTCCAACGGTTTCTCAGGTTACGAAAAAAACAGGCCATACGTTTCACCAATTTGCAAAAGATTATGTAGAAAATTTTAAGTAGTTAAACTTGACACATACGATTAGGTATCGTATTATATATCGTATGAAAGTAACAACACTTATTCCTGATTATCTTATAGAAGAAGTACGTCATATATCAAAAGGCGAAACAATAACTGAATCCCTTTTGATAGCTCTCAAAGAATGGCTTTCTTTTAAAAGATTGGCGACTTTAAATCAGAAAATACAAAAAAAACCACTTAAATTCCAAAAAGGTTTTACCTCTCAAAAAGTACGTACACTTAATAGGAAGTCATGATTATTGTTGATACCTCAATCTGGATTGAATTTTTTAAAGCTCATCAAAATATTTTTCCTGTGCTTAAGGTTCAAATAGAGGAACAACAGGTGATTGGGCTTGAATGTATTTTTGGTGAATTACTTCAAGGTGTAAGAAATAAGACTGAAAAAAAACGTATATTAGATTATTGGAATGCACTTCCGAAAAAGAGTGAAGCTGGACTTTGGATAGAAGCCGGCATATTGTCAGCTCAAGAAAAATATTATTCAAAAGGAATTGGATTAATTGATAGTTTTCTTATTGCTGCTCTCAAAAAATTTGATGCTTCGCTATGGACGCTTGATAAAAAATTACTCGCTGTTTTATCGAAATATGAAAAATTTGATACATCATATTTTTATAACTGAAAGGCAGTTACATTGATTTTTCTCATCGAACGCGATACATTTACCAGTAGGAGGGCATCATTATGGGAACACAAGGACGAAAACTACTTGAAGAATTTGGAATTAATATTAATGAATTAATTACCATGTTGCAAAAAGCCTATGCAGATGAATTCAGACATGCAGGGCTTGTTGCCGATCGGATTATTCAATTGGGAGCTCAGCCACTCTTGGAACCAAAAGAATGGATGAACTACACAATGTGCGGCTATGATCGGCCCGATAATCCTGATGTACGTGTATTACTTATTCAAAATATCAAATCTGAACAATGTGCAATTAGGGTATACAAAAATCTTATGGATTTTACCAAAGACAAAGATCCCGTGACATATGATATGGCATTACAGATCCTCGAAGACGAAATTATGCATGAAGAAGACCTTGAAACAATTCAAAATGACATTCACGTGATGGAAGCCAAGCTGCAGCGATGATATTACAAATCCACCGCAACAAATTGTGTTTTGCCTGTATCCATATCTTTTAGATACATCCCTACTTTTTGTAACGTACTCCATGATATATCTTTCATATCTGCTACTGAAGTAATTTTGTTGTAATATTTAGTTGAATTATCATTTTTTCGAATAATCATTTGTGTTACTATTGCATTCTCCGCAAGACTAATATTAGTCAGTGGAGAACCTACGAGTTTCGCACTTAACATAACGCCTTCTTCATAGTGCTCGCGCATGATTCTGTAAAAGATAGGAATATTTTCAAAGAAAACCCCCAGTTTCTTTACAAAAATATATGACTCTCCTTCTTGGAGAATATAGGGCGGTAACACATCAGTTGTGATTGGAATTTCAGTAAATGAACCGCTACGGATGATCTCAAAGTTAAACTTATTTCCAAAGGAATATGAATATAAAACAAATTGAACATGATCAGCATTAGCTCCAATTGTATATTTCTTGCCATCAGGAGCAGTAATTGAGGTGATAATGTCTAATTCCTGGAGAGGGTATTTCTTTTTATATGGCTCTCCAATCCATTGAATAATTTCTCCGTCGTTAACGCCAGGAGGGGTCCGGAGAGCGCTTCCTTCTTTATGAGTAAAAAAAGTTGTATGAATAAAAAGATATCCTCGAGAAGCATTTCGATTATTTCTTAACTCACGCGTGTCTGATAAAAAGTTTATAATCTGATCAAGAGGAATAACATATCCCATGCCTTCTGCATTGACAATTGCCGATGCAGGAACGCCAAGAAGGCATGATTGATTTTTATCGAGAAGAGCTCCTCCACTGTTGCCAGGATTAATAGGTGCATTGACATGAATACTTGGCTTGTCGAGCTCTGTTAATATCGAATATTCTCTCAGTTTAGAGATGGATCCTTTTTGGCTTACATGAGTTTTGCCTTTGGGGCTTCCAACGGCAAACACTGTCTCGTTAACTTGAGCATAGATCTCATATTCTGCCTGTGAGCATAGCCTTAATGTTTTGATTGTATCGAGTTTCAGAGAGTATTTTTCTTCTAAAGATTCTTTTGAAACAAAAACTAATCCAAGGTCATAGTAAAAGTCCATATTAAGGACTTGTATATCGTCTGGTTGAATTTGAACTGTTTTTATTTCTGATGCATTTTCTTCTGGGTCTTCAAGGAAAAGATTAATACGAAGACTATCGAATGCATTATGAATGACATGCTCATTTGTTAAAATAAGAATTCCTTCTCCAACTCTAAATTCCTGATTAACCGACGAGTCTTTATTGATAATAGTTCCCGAGCCGGTCCATTCCGAATCAATGGATCTATCATTGAAAAGTCCACTGTATTTTGAATATCCTTCAAATTGTAAATCAAAGGCAACGCTGTAATCTTTAGCAATAGCATGGGTACTCCATAATACTGCTATATTCATGAAAAGAATAAATGCGATGAGGTAGTTTTTTTTTCTCATATGCTACTTCTGTGCTTTTTTTGTTTCAAATATATATAATTGTGAGAATGAACGTGGTGATTTATAATATGCTGCATGTATTCCAATCTGGTT
>CAZRKD010000086.1:0-3928 GCA_964600515.1 uncultured bacterium | reverse complement strand
TTATTTAAAAGTACAATAGACATTTGATTATCCGAGACTGACTTATCGGACGATATCTCTTTCCTACAATGTCGTAACTGAAATATCGGGACCAAATTATTGACTTTCTCCAAAAAAATTCGATAAACATATGTAGAATAAATGGAACATTATGTAATGACTAACACTAAAATCTGATACACTTTTAACTTCACATTCTTCTTGAGTATCGATGAGAAAAATTTGTTCGATTCCTTGTATCAGCCAACCGAAAACCGATGCCGCATAACTACTTTCATTAATACCTGTGAGGAATATATTTTTGCTACTTTTGTCATACAGAGACAAAGCTCTATTCTTTGATTGAACACAAAAATCCATCGTGCAATAGAAGTTTTCATTTTCTAATGCGTTTGAGAGTATTTTTGTTAAAGGAGCAAGAACCATTTTTTCTTTATAAAAATCCTCGCTGTCTAAATAGAGCACCTCAACAAATGAATTTTCAGAGATGGGTAATTGGTGTATAATCATATCGATTGCTATATGTCCTCCATATCCTACTTCGATTCCATTAACCTGTTTTATTATATCTCCTTGATGAATGCATAGATTGGCAGTAATACAATAATCTTCAAGGACAAGCAGGCCATCTCTTCCCCAAAACGTTTGCTCATTTTGAGATAACAACTGCGTTTTGATTGGTAATTCGTAATGTGAGATTGGGCGAGGGGCTTCTACAAGCATTGCATGTGTTGAAATGAATGAACGTATCTGCTCAAGTGGAATAACATAGGGGAATCCTTCTTTGATAGGGAATCCGTAAATATATTTGGCAGTTAATTCTCCGTTGGATCCTAAACCCATAATGCAGACATTATCTGCAGTATGATTTTTAACGATTGGGTGTCCCTCATTTATCTTTGATCCATTGAGTTTATATACAAATAATCGTGAATCATAAAAAGGATCACCGGATATTTTTGCTCTGGTATTAAAGCTCGGTTGTTCGAAGGCAATTTCATCATCTTTGGTAAACTGTAAAGATTGTAAATGGATGAGGCTTAAACCATTGATGCTCGTATCTTGACAGAGATTGAGTGATACTACTGAATTCTTAATACTTTCTGCCTTATCAATTCTGAGTAACGCAATATTTACCGTATCATCATATCGAATAAGCATAGCTTCTCGTGATATAACCGTTTTCTTTTCGGCCTCAAAGTTAGTAAAAAAGGTAATCGTAATTCTTCGAGGATTATGAACAGATCGGAGTGTTGTTAAAATATAAAGATCGTTCTTTGTTTCTGGATGAACCTCGCTCAAATTAATGAAAATCCCATTGCTTGTAGAATGATTTTGCATAGCTTGAACAGCAATAGATGGATTTTTATCTGCGTTAATAAGATTACCTTGAAAGCCATGATAGGTATCTATTTTAACAACTGCTTTGTAATATTCGTGAGTCCCGTTCTTAGGTTTAGTTTCAGTGAATGAAAAAGTACTTTGCACAAGAAGTAAGGAGGCTACCATTGTAAAAAAAAGTGATATATAAGCCATAGTTTGCGAGAGTTACGCTTTCCCTCCGTTATTTAACGCTCTGGTGATAGAGTATAAAAACTAAAATAATCTGTACAGTATTCTAACTTAATATGTCAATATATTTTTATTAAAAACCCTAAGATCCTTATTATAATGAATAGTGGACATATATTTTTTACTTATTTAGACTGATAATTATTATGACTAGTGACGAAAAAAATAATCGCACTCGTATTGTTGTTTTATCAATCCTCGCTTTTCTTGTGATGTTCTCTTATGCAATTTCGCGGCCGACGACTGAATCGCTTTTTTTGAAGATTCATAAGAGTACATCGCTTCCGTATGTGTGGTTGCTCTTAATAGTATCAATGCTTGGCGTGGTCTATGTCTATAATCTCTTCGTAACACGCATGAGCCTTATTAAGCTTTTTAGTCGAATTATTTGTGTAAGTGGGATTATTGTCATTATACTTGTTATCCTTGCGCATCTTCATTTTCCAGGAGTTTATTATGCACTCTATTTATGGAAAGACATTTATATTGTTGTGCTTGTCGATACCTTTTATGCCTATGCTAATTCAATTTTTCCGATCAAAACGGCTCGATGGATTTATGGCCTTTTTGGTGGTATGGGCGCACTCGGAGGAATTGCAGGAAATCTTTCCGTAGGAGCTATTGCAGCGAAGGTAGGATCACTCGGTACCTTATGGATTGTTCCCGTAATTTTTATTATAATCTGGTGTATCACGACCTATTCAAAAAGTTTGGAAAGTAACGTGAGCCTTCCCGATTCTCCTAAAGGTGTACCTCATATCATCGATGCACTTCGCGTTGTTCGAAAAAGTCACTATCTGGTACTCGTTCTTGGGCTCATTGCCCTCACTCAAATAGTAATTACGCTCATTGATTTTGAATACAATAGTTTTATGGAAAAGGCGTTTCCTTCGCTTGATATAAGAACAGGAATGATTGGCAGAGTCTATGCAAGCCTTGATGCTGTAACATTTATATTCTTTGCCCTCACAGGCCCAATACTTCGACTTTTAGGGATTCCCATTACGCTCATTGCTATTCCCTTTATTTTAAGTATAGGTGTTGCAACCTACAAAATTATGCCTCAGTTTTATACGATGAGCATCTTGAAAGTTTTGAGTAAATGTTTTGATTATACACTTTTTAAAGCAGCAAAAGAGATTCTCTATATTCCACTCACCTATGTAGAAAAAACGCGCGGAAAATCCATTGTTGATTTACTCACCTATCGCAGTGCAAAGGGCGGAGCCTCGCTTCTCTTGCTATTCTTGATTATGATGAGTTTTTCGACATATATCGTATGGGTAATTTTGTGTTTATTAGTACTTTGGTGTATAGTAACTTTTGTTATTAATAAACGTTTTCGGCAAAAGGTCTCGCGTCGAAAAGAAATGATGGGATTATGAAAGTAATTATTATCGGTGGTACAGGATTTATCGGCAAGAAACTCGTACGACGAATGCTTCTTGATGGATTTGAAATTTCCGTTCTGGGAAGAAATTTTAGTGATGAGCTTTTTACCGATCCACGCATAGAGAGAATTTCGGCAGATACAATGCGAGGAGGCCCATGGCAAGAAGCTGTTGCGAATGCTGAAATAATTATTAATCTTGCCGGGGCATCTATTTTTACTCGTTGGTCAAATAAGACAAAAAAAGAAATATACGAATCTCGAATTCTTACAACACATAATATTGTTGAGGCATTACGGGGAAAAGCACTGCCATCACGATATCTTTTGAATGCATCTGCAGTCGGTTATTATGGAGATCGACAAGATGAGATTATTGATGAAGGAGCTTCAGGTGGCGATGATTTTTTAGCGAGACTCTGCCGCGATTGGGAGAAAGAAGCCCATGAAGCCGCTCCCTATAATACACTTGTTCGTGTTGTCCGTTTCGGAGTAGTTCTTGGAAAACATGGCGGCTCATTTCCAAAGTTAGTAAACATCTTTAAGTTTTTACTTGGTGCTGAATTAGGGAATGGCAAACAATGGTTTTCATGGATTCATGAGGAAGATCTCGTGAATGCACTTTTATTTTTAATAAAAAATAGAGATATTGAAGGGCCGATCAATGGAGTAAGTCCAAATCCTGTTATGAATACCGAACTCACACGAACGCTTGCAAAAGTTGTGAAGCGCCCATTGATTTTACCTCCAATACCCACATTTTTTTTGAAATTCATGCTTGGCGAATTTTCAGATGTATTCTTAAAAGGCCAGCGCGTGCAGCCGAAGAAATTAGAAAGCGAAGGATTTACGTTTCAATTTCCAAAATTAGAAGAGGCATTACGAAATTTATTATGACACTACATGAATTATTCCAAAAACTATGGGATGATTATTCATCAATCAATAAACAAGTGCATGCGATTC
>CAZRKD010000085.1:0-7455 GCA_964600515.1 uncultured bacterium | reverse complement strand
ATAGGAATAGAATTTTTGATCGCGTGTATGAATGGAATTAATTCTCGCTCTCGTAATTCATCAAGTGTTTGACTTACTTGAGGCAAATCCAGATGGCTATCTTTTGTTGTATCGCCATGGCCGGGGAAATGTTTACCACACGAGATAAGACTTTTTTTCGAAAATATATCAATTTCATATAACCCAAGTGTTGTTACAATTTCGGGGTCCTTTGAAAATGCCCTTTCTCGTTTACCAATAATAGGATTTTCTGGATTTGTATTGATATCTAAGAGCGGAGCAAAGTTGAGATTAATTCCTCCATCAATTAATTCTTGTGCGAGTGTTTCAAAGACTTTCTCTACTGCCCTTTTGCCTGCGCTCTCATATAATTTTCCAAGATCTGCTGGAGTTTGGATGCGAGTAAAATCATTTTTGAATCGCTGAACCTGACCACCTTCTTGATCAACACTAATAAACAAGGGAAGATTGTTATTAAAGTTTTGTATTTCTGCAGTTAATTTTTTTAACTGTTCTTTACTTTCATAATTACGTTCAAAAAGAATTACGCCTCCAAAAGGATATTGCGCATAGAGTTTTTGTAAGGATTTAGTATCAGTACCTTCAAAGCCTATAATAAATTTTTGTCCAATGAATGTTTTAATGTCCATATCACACCTGGCTCTTCGGATCAAAGCGATCACGGAGCGCATCACCTAAAAAATTAAATCCAAGGACCGCAAGCATAATTGCAATTCCTGGATAGGTTGCTAAATGGGGAGCATCTAATAAATGCTGCCGACCTTGATCAAGCATTGCACCCCAGCTAGGGACTGTCGGCGGAGCACCTATACCTAAAAATGAAAGCGATGCTTCGCCAATAATTGCTCCCGCAATACCAAATGTTGCAGCAACAGTAAGAGGTCCAATTGCATTGGGTAGAATATGGTAAAATATTATTCTTCTTCGGCCCGCACCCAAACTTCGTGCAGCCAAGACATGATCAAATTCTTTAATTGAAAGTACCTGGCTTCGAATAATCCGTGCATAGCTTACCCAACCAGAAAATGATAGAGCAAAGACAACATTATAGATACTGGGCTCCATCAGTGCTGAAATGGCGATTGCAAGTAGTAGCCCAGGGAAAGCCATAAAAATATCAACCATGCGCATGATGATCTGATCAAATGCTCCTCTAAAATAGCCAGCGATTGTGCCTAAAAATGTTCCGATAACGAGCGAAACAAAAACCGTAAAAAATCCAACAAAGAGCGAAGTTTGTGCTCCGTAAATTATTTTTGAGAGAATATCTGCACCGTTTTGGTCTTGGCCAAAAATATGGCCCGGTGAAGATACACGGAATGAACCCTCAAGATCTATTATTCGCGGATCAAATGGAGCAATAAAATCAGCTGCAAATGCGGTGAATAGAAGAAGAACGATAATGGCTGTTCCTACTATTGCGAGTTTATTTTTAAATTGAAAAATCATAGTAATTTTTAATTTTTCTTAACTATATCTAATCCTCGGATCAATGACCGAATACATAATATCCGTCACCAAATTTACGAGAACATAGGTGAACGAAATAAATAAGACACATCCCTGCACCATCGGGTAATCGCGTTTTTGTAGAGCTGTGACGATTTCTCGACCAAGTCCAGGCCATGCAAAAATACTTTCTGTAATAATGCTTCCCGCTAAAAGAACTCCAAACTGAAGTCCCAAAACCGTAATAATCGGAATTAAGGCATTCATCAGTGCATGTTTAAATATTACGCGCGATTCGCGCATGCCCTTTGCACGAGCGGTTCTCACATAATCATTGGTAATAACCTCAAGAAGGCTCGATCGCGTCATGCGCGTTAAAACTCCCGCAAGTGCGGTTCCTAATGTCAGAGCCGGTAAAATAATATGAGTAATTCCATCTCTTCCTGAAACCGGAAGTATATCAAAATAGATTGAAAAAAGTGCTATGAGTAATGGCCCTAACCAAAAGGTTGGCATTGATACACCCAGAAGCGATATAAACATAGAACCATTATCAATGATTGAATATTTTTTTACTGCCGCAAGCACACCGAGAGGAATGGCAATCAAAACCGCTATAATCATTGCAACGAGTGATAGTTGCATAGTTGCTGGATACCGCGACAGAATGGTCGAGATAACCGGCTTATTTGTCACGAGTGAGATACCTAAATCACCATGCAAAAGATTCCAAAGATAGTATCCATATTGAACTATGATGGGTTTATCAAGATGTAATGCCTGCCGCAAAATTTCTTTATTCACATCAAGTGCTGTTTCACCTAAGAGAATATCAATAGGATCGCCAGGCACAAGATGAATGATAAAAAAAACAAGGGTTGAAACCCCAAAGAGTATGGGGATCATGAGAAATAATCTGCGTAGAATATAATGAAACATTAGTTTTCAATTGATGAATAAATTAAGCTCTGAAAATCACCCGATGCCGAAAGGTTATAATTTTTAACTCTCTTATTTATTACTGCATTATTTTCTTCATGCCATAAAAAGATATAGGGCAGTTCCTCGGCAAGTAAAGCTGCTACTTTACTAAAAATTTCTTTTTGTTTGTCTCGATTAAGCTCTCGTCTCGATTCGTCAAGAAGCTTATCAATTTCGCGATTCGTATAACGACCTCTATTTGCTCCATTGGGCGGAAAACTTGATGTATGGAAGCAATAATATAAAAAATCAGGATACGCAACAAACGGCCATTTGAGAGAAAAAAGATGGAAATTTCCTTCCTGAATATCGGTAAAAAATACTCCCCATTCGTGCGTTCGGAGCGATAGTTGAATCCCTACATTTTTTAAATTATTGGCATAAATTTTTGCAATATCAATGCGTTCTTTCTCAGTCGAGGTTTTGAAAATAAGCTCAAATCGTGTCTTTGGCCCCTCTCCATCAGGATCAGGAAATCCTGCTTCATCGAAGAGTTTTTTTGCTTTTTCAGGGCTGTACTCATAGGTTGATACATTCGGCTCATAAGCCCAATGGAGTGGCCCTAAAAGCCCTCGAGCAAGTGATGCATGGCCATCAAATTTATATTTTATAATGTCTTCACGACTAATGGCATGCGCGATCGCTTTTCGTACTTTAACATTTTTAAGAATTGGATCATTGAGATTAAAGCCAACATAGGTTAGTCCGGCACTCGGTCCATAGATAACACGGACTTTTTCCTCATTTTTGAAACGCGCGAGTAATTTTTGAGGCAAGGCATTTTGAGTTAAATCAATTGAGCCCTTTAATAACTCAAGCATACGAACGGTTACATCGGGTACAATTTTAAAAACGAGTCGATTAATTTCGGGAGATTTTTCAAAGTATTGTTCATTTCGGACTAAATAAACATCTCCTCCTTCGAGTTGTTTTTCAAATTTGTATGCACCTGCACCAATGGGATTTGTATTAAATGCTGCCTTCTGTTTTAACGCTACAGCTTTTGGAATTATTCCAAAGACAAGAATCTGTTCTTCGAATGGAGCAAAAGGTTCATTAAGTGTAATCTTGAGATTATATATATCAATCACTTCTATTTTTTTAATTTTTTGGAAGCCACTTGCATGAGGAGATTTAAGCTCTGGGTCAAGAATTGATTCATACGTATATTTCACATCATTCGCAGTAAGAAGAGTACCATTATGAAAACGTACACCTTCTCGAATTTTTATCATATACGTTATTTCATTTGGATTTTTTATTTCCTCTGCAATTAAAAGCTTTGGGTTAAAATTTTCATCCAAGGTCACGAGCCCAGGGAAAATAAGCTTTCCGATACGAATCGCATACGCATCAGTTGAAAACCTTGGGTCAAGATTTGCTGGCGCATTTTCTATTCCTACCACGAGCTCATTCTTCTTATCTTTTTCTAATTGCTTTTTATTCTGCTTTGATAGAGGACACGCAAGCATACAACTCAAAAAACAAATAAAAAGAAACACGTATATCTTTTTATATAGCATAGAATACCTCGCCCGGGAAATTCCCGTTTAATTTGTTACCATCTTTATACTAAAAATGATGTGAATATTCTAGGAAAAACGAAGAATCTTTATTTTGTAAGATATGTTTTTAATAACCCTTGGGTAGAGCTATCGTGATTCCCAGTTTTTTTCGTTTTGATTTCCGAAAAAATCTCTCGAGCGATCTTTTTACCTAATTGTACGCCAAACTGGTCAAAGCTATTGATATTCCAAATAGATCCCTCTACAAAAACGGTATGCTCATAGAGAGCACATAATGCCCCAAGGTTTTTTGGCGTAAGTTTATCAAAAAATAATGTTGTTGTTGGATGATTGCCTTCAAAACTCTCATACGGATTAGTACTTTCTTCTCCAAATGCAAGGGCTTTGCCTTGCGCAAGACAGTGAGCAACGAGTCGATCATGATGATCATTATATTTTTCTAACGGCTCTTTATACACAATAAAATCGAGAGGAATTAATTTTGTCCCTTGATGGAGCAATTGAAAGAATGAATGCTCTGCATTTGTTCCTGGAGCTCCCCAAATAATGGGACCTGTTTGATACGTAACTCTCTTTCCATTGCTATCAACTGATTTACCATTGCTTTCCATATCGATTTGCTGCAGATACATTGGAAAGAGCGAAAGATACTGTGAATACGGAATCACGGCATGCGTTTCGGCTCCAAAAAAATTATTATACCAAATTCCTAACATTCCTAAAATAATCGGAATATTTTTTTCATAGGGTGTGTTCAACAAATGGTGATCAGTAGCATTCGCTCCTTCTAAAAGTTCGTAAAATCGAGTAAAGCCATATGCACATGCAAGAGATAGCCCAACAGCTGACCATACGGAGTAACGTCCACCAACAAAATCCCAAAAGAGAAGAATAGTATCGATTGTGTATTTTTTCACTGCATCTTTATTCGCCGTAATTGCAATACAATGTTTCTTAACATCAAGAGAACCAAGCCAATTGATTGCAGTATCGAGATTTTGCATTGTTTCTTCTGTAGTAAATGACTTTGAGGCAAGAATTATAAGCGTAGTTTCGGGGTTTAGCACCTTTAATGTTTCGTGAATATCTGATCCATCGATATTTGCAACAAAATGAACGCGTGGACCATCATGATAAAATGAGAGTGTTTCATACATCATGCGCGGCCCAAGGTCAGAACCGCCAATCCCAATATGAACAATATCTTCTATTTTTTTTCCGGTACTCCCCTTCCAAACACCTGTACGTATTTTTTCTGAAATTTGTTTTATTTTTTCTAATTCTGCCTTAATTTTTGCTGACACATTTTCTCCATCAACGATAATTTCCTCTCCACTCATGTCTCTTAATGCTGTGTGCAAAACTGCACGATTCTCAGTCGTATTAATTTTTTTACCTGAAAACAAATCTTCTGCACGCTCTTTGATATTACATTGTTTGGCAAGATTAATAAGTAAATCGAATGTTTTGTGAGTAATACGATTTTTTGAATAATCGAATAAAAGCGAAAGCTCGGAATCGGATAGAGAAAATTCCTGAAATCGATTTTTGTCTTTAAATAGATCGCGAAGATGAAGCGAGCGGATTTCTTCAAAATGTTCTTTCAGTGCTATCCAAGCTGGTGTTTCTTCTAACTGCTGTTTTTTCATACGCTTCACGCTTCACGCTTCACGAGGTACGTTTCTCTCAATATCTTCATATTTTCTTCAATATCCCCTCTAAACACCGCATTCCCGGCAATAAGATGTTCAGCACCAGCTTCTGCTACAGAGAGAATTGTTTTGCTGTTAATACCTCCATCAACGCCAATCGGAACTCTCAGGTTTCTTTTTTTCAAAAGTGCGACAAGTTCTTTAATCTTATGTACTGATTCAGGAATAAAGGATTGCCCACCAAATCCCGGTTCAACGGACATAATTAATACGACATCGAGCTTATCAAGAAATGCTTCGATGCTTAAAACTTCTGTTTTGGGTTTAATTGCTATCCCGGCGAGTTTTCCCTGATTTTTAATGGCAGCAAGTGTACGAAGAGGATCGCTCGTTGCTTCATGATGAACAATAATTGAATCAGATCCCGCATCGGCAAATGCTTTAATATACGCATCAGGATTTTCTACCATAAGATGGCTTTGTAAATGTAATCGTGTCATCTTGCGAATTGATTCAATCACCACCGGGCCAATGGTAATATTCGGGACAAAATGGCCATCCATAATATCAAGGTGAAGCATATCTCCTCCACTTTTTTCAACTAAACGAATATCTCGTTCTAAATTTGCAAAATTTGCTGATAAAAGTGTTGGTACGATCATTGGCTCTTGCATAAATCATAAAAACATACTATGAGAGAATATTTATATCAAGATTGAAAACTTTACGCCTTTTGTTTACTTTTTTCATGATTTTGAATTTCTTAATGATATCCTTCTGGTTATTGAACATAACTCATTATAATTATTAGAAAAAAATTGGCGCAAAAATGAGTGAAATTGGCACATAACTTGCAATAATTGAGTAATATGAGCGATAAAGAAGTTAAAGAATTATCAAAAATTGACAAGTCAGAACTACCAAAAGTGGCACCTCAAAGTAATGGACATGCATCAAAAGCGTTGTTTGGTCGTTTTGAGCTTCTTAAACTTGTTGCTGTTGGTGGCATGGCTGAAATTTATAAAGCACTCGATACAGCATCACAAAAACGTGTCATCATTAAAAAAATCCTTCCTGATTTTGCTAAAAACCATGATTTTTTAGAAATGTTTCTTGATGAAGCAAAGATTCTGGCGGAGTTATCACATCCTAATATTGTTCAAATCATCGATTTTGGAAAAGTTGGAACAAGCTATTTCATGGCTCTCGATTATATTGATGGCAAAAATTTACGTGTTGTTCTTGATCGCTTAGGAAGAAATAATCTTCGGGCACTGCCTACCGATGTTGTTATTGCAATTATTACTCGTATACTTATGGCACTCGAATACTCCCATGATAAAAAAGATGCCGAGGGAAATGAGCTTCATATAATCCACCGGGATATTTCTCCTGATAATATTTTAATTAGTAAAAGTGGAGAAGTAAAAATTATTGATTTTGGTATTGCGAAATCGCGAACAAATTCATCGGTTACAAAAATCGGGCAATTAAAAGGTAAACTTTCTTACATGGCTCCTGAGCAAGTGCTGGAAAAGAAGGCCGACAAACGATCAGATCTCTACTCAACAGGAGCAGTTCTTTATGAATTACTCACTGGTTTTCAAATGCTCGATTTAGACATCGATGTTTCAGTAAAAGAAACATTTAAAAAGCTCGATATTGTTCCTCCTCGAAAAAGAAATAACGATATAGATAAAAAATTAGAAAAAATTATTGAAAAAGCAGTTCATAAAAATCCCAAGAAGCGCTATCAAAACGCAACTGAATTTTTAATGGACATAATTGAATTTTATGGAGAAGACAAATATAGAGAACTATCACGC
>CAZRKD010000084.1:5808-7478 GCA_964600515.1 uncultured bacterium | reverse complement strand
CAATAAGTGTTGGCAGCAGTATTATTGCAGTAAGCAAGCAGCCTATTTCACCAGCAATTGCAAGCTTTCCGTAAGAAACAAGCGCCTGATTGTTTGCATAGATAAGTGAAAAGTAGCCTATGATAGTAGTTGCTGAACATAAGAAAACAGCTCCTCCCGTTTTTACCATAGCTTCATGTACAATTTTTTTTCGCTCATCTTCATTACCATTTTTCTTTTGAGACAGGTAACGCATTAAGATATTAATTCCATAATCCACACCGGTACCAAATGCGGTGGGAATTGCAATGAAGTTAAAGAAGTTTATTTTTATTCCAAAACAAATTGCAATGCCTATCATGGTTGCTATTCCTACAATGAGTGAAAAAATAGTAGCAAGTGCATAGTACGTATTTCCTGCAATGAAAATGAGAACGAGTAATACGCCAATTATGGCATAGATAGTAGCTCGAGGAGCATCATGAGCAACGGTTCCAACGAGATCATAATAAATGATAGGCGCTCCTGAAGCGGTTATTATTTTTCCATTTCCAATAACTACTGATCGAACCGTATTTACAAATTGATTGAGATTATCATAGAGCCATATGTTTTTTCCCGGAACTGGCTTTACGGCTGCTATTCCAATTTCTTCATTTTTGTTTGTAAATTTATTTTTTATGAGTGGCGGAATATCGGTAACATCAAGAGGTTTTACCGGGAACATATTCTTATATTCATTATAGTATGAGTTATATTTTTTTGGAAAAAATTTACTGTTCTCTTTGAGTAAAGAATCTATTTTTTTGAGAAGAACAATTTTATTTTTTTGATCGGCCGGTAAAAAGCTCATGAGTGTTGTGCATTCACCAGCAGCATACATCTCGGGCATATTTTCAATTTTTTTTTGTATGGCATCGCAATAAGCCGTGGCTTCTTCTACATTCTTGGTAAGAGCAATAACGGGCGTTGTACTTCGTTTTATCACTTCATGAACTATTCTATGATCGAGTTTTTCTGTGCCGGAATTAAACGTAATTTTATTTCGTAATGTATTAAAATCATATTCGAGAGAGTTTGGTAACCAACGAAGAATAAGAAAAAAAGAACTAATCGTAATAATAACTGATATTACTATGATAGAGCGGGAATGATTAATTATATAATGAGCAAAGCGTGGATGAATGAAGGGAATTTCGAAAGATGTTTTTTGTGATTTAATTAGAGGGCGTATCTTCTCGAACGCAACGATCATCGCAGGCAGTACAAGAATCGATACGAGCCAAATGATCATGATTCCAGTGCCTGCAATAAAACCGAATTGTTTAAAACTCAGGTTTTCACTAAAGCTTAATGCAAAGAAAGAGACAGCCGTTCCAAATGCAGCGATGAAAGTTGCTCTCCACATTGATGTCACACTATTCATTAATGCATTTTGAAAATTACTTTCTTTGGCTCTTTCTTCTTTATAGCGAGCAAGTAACATAATGCTATAGTTAATTCCTGTGCCAATGATAATTGAACCTAAGAATGCTGTTTGAGCATTTAAGTAGCCTATAATTTGCTTGGTGATTCCTAAAGTGATTACGAAACCGATAAAAAGAGGCATGATAATTAAGATTATGAATCGTAAGCGCAAAAAATAGAGAAAGAGAACGGCAAGAACGAGTGCGATACAAAGAGCCAGTGTT
>CAZRKD010000084.1:0-5798 GCA_964600515.1 uncultured bacterium | reverse complement strand
TTCCCACAATATCTTTTTGTATTGTTTCATATTCATTCACTGCGATTTGAACTGGCCCCGCAAAACCATATTCTAACGATGGATCATATTTTTTTGGATTGAGTGATAGAATTAATGTATCGATTTCTTTAATTAATTTTTTTGCATTTTTTACACCGACAAATTTTGTTTGTGGGTAAACTAAAATAACGAGTAAGTTCTCGGCATCATTAATATAATATCCATCATCTCTGCCTCCATATTGTTTTGAAGCAGCATTTTGATACTTTTTAATTAATTCTTTACTATTTGAAAATGGATTTGAATCTTCTCCATCTTCATTAAGATCTACATAAAGTCCTGATGCTTCTAATTTTTTTCTATCGAAGTAGTCTCTCAGTAACGAATATTCTTTTTCAATATCGCTTGTATCAATATAGAGTAATGCATTAGTTTTAAGAAAATTTCGCACTTCAGAAATTGTATGTTCAGTATGATGAATTTTATCTTTTAGATCTCGATTAAGAATAGCAACAAGCTCATCTGAAAATTTTTTTGCAGCTTCGATATTATTAGTCATTAATGCAATTGACAGCATGCTCGTGGTTCCAATTTCTTTTTGATAACGACGTAAGTCTCTTACTGATTGATAATTTTCCGGGAGCATAGCTTCGAAATCGCTTTCGAGCTTAAGTCGTGTGGCATTAAGACCCATGATGATCGTTAGTGCAAGCGTTATAAGAAGAATAGAAGCATAATATTTAATTGAAAATTGAGACCAGAATAGAAAAAAAGAATCTAATTTTTGAGCACTATATGTATGAAATTTTTTTTTCATTCGGGAGACGGACAAACTTCAATTTGGCTTTCTTTAAATTCTGTATTCTTTTCCCAAAGATATGAGAGAAAATAGCCGAGAAGACTTGCTATTCCTGCAACTATCCAACCCGCAATTATATCGGCAAACCAGTGATGACGAAGATAGAGTGTCGAAAACCATAACAAAACCGTGGTAAGTATTAAAAAACTTACAACCATGATTTTTTGTGGCAAAAGATTCCGATATTTGATGCCCCAAAAAGCTCCTATACTTGAAAGCCCAACATGAAGGCTCGGAAAGGCACAAAAGGATGCTGCAGTTGATGCTTTATCCCACATGTTTTGGGCAGCATTAAATATGAATATTCCACGTAACTCTACTGGATTCGTAAATGTGAGAAGAGGCGAGAAGCGAGGAGGAGAGGCCGGAAAAATGATATACCCTATATAACCCAACGCGAGTGTAATAACCATTGATGTTGCAGTAATTTTGAATTCTCTGATATGTCCCTGTATATATAAAAGAAAGAGTACACTACAGGGAATTAAAAAATAGAGGGCATAAAATACTGACATTATATCAACGAGAATTGGGTGATACCAATGTTGTAACCATATGCTTGGCACTACACCAAATATCATCAGATCAATTTTCATTAAAGAGTCGTCAATTAAATACATATGTGTTTGATCAATGCCTGACCGTAAATTTTCATAGACAAAAATCATAATAATTAATGAGCCCCACAAACGTAAGGTATGATGGAATTCTCGGAATAATTTTTTATGTTTAATGAAATTAAGAATCATAAGTACGAGGAGTCCAATTAATGGGAGAATAATAGAGCTCGTGAATAATTCGAGATGGCCATTTTTAAAAAAAAGAAAAATAAATAACAATAAAGAACTCAGTATTCCTATTAGTAAATCTGGTCCAGGCATTATATTACCTTTTATTTAGATTGATTTTTTTGCTCTATTTACTTAATGTGGCTTGCTTATTATATATAGATTATATGGTCAAGGAATTAGGAGTATGCATAATGAAAAAAGTATTTTATTATTTGTATCTTAAGTTATTTGCCGTATTTGTTTTTCTGAAATATTTTCCTCGAGTAGTTCTCCAAGCATTATGGATTACGATTATGGGATTGTATTATAGGGCGTGGAGAATTTCGCCTTCTTCCAAGAATATAGGAGAAGCTGAGCTTAATAAACAATTTGAACTCGAAGAATCTACTATCCTGTAAGTTATGAAATTAGCAATTGTTACTGAATTTTATTATCCACATCTTGGCGGTATAACCGAACATGTTCATAATCTCGCAAAGTTTTCAGCGCGTAAAGGGCATGATGTTACGGTGATTACATCTAATATAGGAGATAATGTTGGCCTAAAAGATAGTAATTATAAAATAATTCGCCTTGGCCGGTCTTCAGTAATATATAGTAACGGATCATTTGCACGATTCAATATGAGTTTTAATACTCCTCGAATAGTACAAGAAATTTTTAGTAGAGAACGTTTTGATCTCGTGAGTATTCATAATCCCATTACTCCTACACTCCCGTATGCGAGCTTAATGTATGCCGATACTGCAACAGTCGGAACTATGCATACGAATTTCAAGAGTAATGTTTTTGCTACTCTCTGTAAACCCTTACTACGAAAAGTTTTTAAACAGCTGGATGGAACAATTACTGTTTCACAATGTAGTGCAAAAGTATTGAGAAGATATGTTGATTTCATTCCCAAAGTAATCCCCAATGGAGTTAATACCGAATGCTTTAATCCCAATGTAGCTAAAATAGCGCGATTTGATGATGAAATAAAAAATATATTTTTCATTGGCAGATTCGATCCGCGATCTGGATTAGATAAGATTATCAAAATATTTCCGGAAATAAAAAGGCGTTACCATAATGTCCGCTTGATTATCGCTGGTAATGGGCCATTGAAAAATTACTATAGATCTTTGGCAAAGCACTATGATTGTGCGAGTGATGTTCATTTCGTCGGTTATATTCGGGATGAAAGGCCAGAGTATTATGCTACTGCAGATATAGTTGTTGTGCCATTTCAAATTTCTTCTTTTTCAATAACCCTTCTCGAAGCAATGGCAATGGGTAGGCCAATTGTGGCTTCTGATATTGAAGGACACGATGAACTCATGGATCATGAAGAAGAAGGGCTGATGTTTCCCTTTCATGATAATAATGCATTTCGCGATTCTATTGTAACGTTGCTCGACAATGAGGAACAAGCAAAAAAATATGGCATGAAAGCATACCAAAGAGCGCAAAGATATTCGTGGGATAGTGTTACTGATGAAATATTAGCGTATTATAATGAAGTTCTTCATTAATCTATTTTACTCCATGATAGACCCATCTTCCAAAAAATAATTAATCCAAGTAGAGTAAATGGAATAATATGAATCGCATGAAATAGAAGTATTATGCCCAATGATGTTTCTCGAGAAAGATTAAAAAACGAGTATGCGACAATTCCTGCAAATTCATAATGACCGATATTACTCGGTGCAGATGGAATTGCAGCTGCGACTGAAGTTGTAATTAACACAAGAAGTGAAGCAGTTATTGGAAGAGTTACGTGGAGTGAAAGTTGCACGCAATACAAAGATATAATAAATACTATCCACATGAGAAGCGATAATAATAAAACATAGATATTTGATTTTAGTTTTTTGAGTAATGAAAGACCATTCGATATCTGTATCCATTTTTGCTGTAACCATTCTTTATGTGGATTTTTGGGAGAACGATGTTTTTTAAAAACAAAAAAGAGGAGTATACCATAGAGAGCGCATGAAATAATCGCAATGAGTATAATAGTAGTGACGAGCCATGTTTCCAAGTTGTCTAAAAAAAGTGGAATTATACAAAATAAGAGTACCATACTTATTGTCTCAAAAAGCTTATCAGCTAATAAAGAAGATCCTACCGATGTTCTGCTTATAGTTTCTTTTTTTCCGATAAGATGAATTTTAATAATTTCTCCAATTTTTATCGGTAAAATATTATTTGCCATTTGTCCGACCATACAGGATTGAAATATGGTGCTCAGTTTTGTTTTCTTTATAGTTGATAAAAAGATATGTAACCGAAAACTTTTGAGATAGAGAATGAGAAAATTTAAGAGTATCGCTATGAGATACAAAAAAATATTTATTTTTTTAATTTCTTCATAAAGTGTTGCAAAATTGATTTTCAAAAAAGTTACATAAAGAAAAAATAATGAAATTGCTATTCCAATGATGCTTATAATTTTTTTTGATTTAGTAAACTTCATTTAAAAAATCTCTCAATGTTACAAATTCATAATTCATTTTTTTTAATTCAATTATAATGTCAGGCAAAGCTTGAATCATCGCCCGAAATCCGGGATTATTATTCATTCCTTTCCCATCATGGAGCAAGATGATATCGCCATTTTTACAATTTTTTACAATGCTTTTTTTTATGTGTTCTGCTGTCACATTTTCTTCAGTATCAAAAGCACTGTTTGTCCATGAAACAAGTTTTAATTTTTCTTTTTTGAGAATTTTGTAAAGCCAAATATTTTTAAAACCATGCGGAGCTCTAAGAAATTTGGCATCAATCCCAAGTCTTTCTTTTATGATTTTTTGAGTTTCCCTAATCGTCTCATGCACAAAACGTCTATTCTTAAATAGTAATTTTTCATGTGCAAATGTATGATTTCCAATATCATGGCCATCATGAACTATTGCTTGTGCAATCAAAGGAAAGTCTAGAATCTTTTTTCCAATGAGAAAAAATGTTGCTTTTACTTCGTGTTTTCTTAAAACTTCAAGAAGCTTTCGAGTATCATCTGATGGGCCATCATCAAAAGTAAGAGCAATACAGTGTTTATTCTTTGGTCCACGCAAAATAGTGTTTTTTGAAAAATCAATCTGGGGATACACGATATAAAAAATTATTATTCCAATCGAATACATGAATAAACATACTAAATAGTTATGAAAGAAAATTAGTAATAAAAGAGGAATTACTAAAAAATAAAGAAGAGCGAGCGTTATATATTTTATTGTTATGAAAAGCGGCATTAAAAAGTATATTCGATTCCGATATTCAACAGCAGGTTATTTTTATTATCATCTCGTACATAATTAAAGCTAAATATGCGTGAATAACCGATTTTGAAGTTTACCAGTAAATTTTCGAAGAGCGGCGTCTTATAACCAATTTGTCCAATTAATTTAGATTCATGCATTCTTTCTTCAACTAAAACTTCATCATAGAAATCTTCAGGAGAGTTAGGATCAGTAATCGAAGTATAGATATCGCTCTCTCTCGATTCAAAGCCTCCATTAAATGAAAATGTATGTTTCATTTTATAATGGTAATTTAATACTACATCAACGCTATCTCCATCTGGACCAAGGGCATTGGCCAATAGATTATTTCTATCCGTCCAACCGCCGGCGTAAATTCCATGCCTATATGCAAGTGGAGGTGTTCGAGCTAATTCTATTCTTAAATCGTATTCAGGTGTATCGGTTAATCGCGGGAAGTAAAACCCTAAAATATAGGTATCCATATCTACTAATTGATTTTCAAGGGAATGCCAAAATCTTTTATCTTCAAGAGCAGTATCCAAATAGATTTGAGTATTGTTTAATTCTTCAAGATAAAATCTAAAATTGAATGTAACAATCCTATTTGAGATATTTCTTGTTTGTAGATCTGTTCTTTGAAAAAACCATTCTTTAAAGCCTTCCCAGAATCCAAACTCAGTTGCCCCATCCCCTCCCCACATCAATGCTTGACTCGCACTGAATTCAAAGAAACTCGAAGGCCTAAAACCGAATTGTGAAGCCGTTAAATACGGATGTTCAAAAGTATTAAATGATAAACGCGAATGAAATAATTCAAATTTAAATGCCCCAAAATAGGGAAGAATAAATGGATGAGGAAATGAGAGCTTAATTAAATCAAAGGGAAATGCGTTAGGCCCA
>CAZRKD010000083.1:0-7609 GCA_964600515.1 uncultured bacterium | reverse complement strand
AAGATAGAGAATGGCCTTTGCAATTGGTTTATCGGAGAGTTTATATCCATACGGTGCTAATCCTTCAAGAACATGGCCAGTAATATCAGGACAACTCGGATCGAGCAGGCTTTTTAAATCGGCAAAGGGAATTTTATTTAAAATCTGGCGCGTATTATCTTTATCAAATGCAGCCCAACCACCATCTTGATTTTGCATCGAGAGCATCCAGTCAATACCGCGTTGAATAGAATCACGCAGGTGGTACTCATGTGAAACCTTGAGTCCATCGAGTGCTAAGATAACAAGAGCTGTATCATCAATATCGGGATAAAAATCGTTATTAAATTCAAAAGACCATCCGCCGGGAATGCTTTCTTTATTTTTGATAAACCAATCACCATAGCGAAAACCCTGTTTGGTCATGAGCCAATTTGCAGCTTTTTTGATGGCGGGCTTATCTTTAAATCCATCAATTTCTTTGAGGCCAACTAAGGTAATCGCTGTATCCCAAACCGGAGAAACGGTTGAACGCAAATAGAGCGAATCTTTTTCTTCGACTAAAAAGTGATTAATTGCTCGAATGCCTTTTTTAATTTCTGTGTCGGTATTTTTATATCCAAGACATTTGAGTGCCAAACATGAATTCATCATTGCTGGATAAATTCCACCCCAATGGCCTGAATAATCTTGGTGTGACAGAATCCATTCTTTTGCTTTTTTAAGTGCACGTTTACGAAGCGGTTTTAGTTTGGATTTCTCATAAAGATGAGTTAATCGATCGAGTTTAATAAAAAGATTTTCTATAGTTAAAAAACCTTGTTGAGGCTTAAAAAGATAATCTGATTTTTGTAAGTTGGGTAAAAAGAGTTCGGAGACGCCTTCTTCTTTTGAGATTTTACATTGAGGCCGAAAGGCATAGAGAACCGTGAGTGGAATAATCACCGCACGTGACCAACTCGAAAATTCATAAAAATTAAACGGCGTTCCTTTGGGAAGTAAAATGAGCTCGGGCGGCATATTGGGTAAACACTCCCATGGATATTCACCAAAAAGAGCTAGGTTAATTTTAGTAAAGACGCGAGCGCTCGTAACGCCACCACGATCAAGAATAAATTTTCGTGCACGATTAAGCGATGGATGATTTTTCTGAAAACCAGCAAGTTTTAATGCATGATATGCCTCTATCGTTGCACTCAAATCTCCATCGGCTCCATAATAGACACTAAAACTTCCGTCTCTATTTTGTGTATCGAGAATATGCTGACATGCCTTTTTTTGATGGAGCTCATTAATCTCACCCACCAAATGCATGAACATTACATATTCAGCTGTGAGTGTAATATTATCGTAAAGATTAAAGTGCCAATAGCCGTCGTGATGTTGTTCTTTTAAAAAATAGCGAACCGAAGCTTGTATTGCTTTATCAAGCGAGCGGTCTTTCTTCCCATCCTCCTCGGGTTTCTTCTTTATCAAGTGTTCAATGTCTATATGTTCTAATCCATTAGCCATAAATTTTTCCAAATACGAACCCTCAATTTTTAAAGAAAAATTAACACATTTTCAAGCTTTTTTATGGCGCGACTGGCAGGACTTGAACCCGCAGCCTACTGATCCGAAGTCAGTCGCTCTATCCAATTGAGCTACAGTCGCGTGAGGACAGACACGTATCATAAGAAATTTTGTCTATCAAGATGAAACATGTGATGTTTAACAAATGATTGTAATTGATGAGTACTAATTATTTGCCTTTGAGGATGTATGCACCAATCAAACCGTTCAAGAAAATTCATGTCAATAAGCCCTTCGACACCTTGTTCTTTAAGATCATGGCAACGTACTTCAATTTTTGAAAATTTATTTCCTAGAGTTTCAAGAGATTCAATTGCGAGACGATATCCTTGTTCCTTGCCCAGAACGGAAGATACAACGATTGACCAATTCCATCACGAGCTGAATAACCAAGAAGCTCTGCGAGGCTATGATCGATAACGGTGAAAGACGCACCTGTATCGAGGACAAATTCACTGTTACTTTGTCGATTCTTACCACAGAGGATTACTGGAACAATAATGAGATGTTTATCTAGTTTGTATGAGAAATTTGCCATAAAAGAGGAATATCTACGTTCTTTATCAGTTCTCCTGTATATCGAAGTGCAACGTCTTTATATTGAGGAATTAGGCGGCCAACTTCTTTATGAAATTTTTTTCGATCTCTATCATGTGCTATAAGACTTCCCTCAATATCTTCAGTTCCCTTTTGTCTATAGTCGACAAGAGCCACCCATTCATTAGGAAATGTCTTTACTAATTCTTGCCATGCAATTTTAGATTTTCTACCTTTCATACTTTCAGAACATCATATAAATCGTACAAAATCAATCTGAATCCCCAATGAGATTAACATTGATTCCATCTTTCTTTAAGAAAGTTTTCATTTCATCGATGAGCTCTCGTAAGTCGTCATAGTCAATTGCCTCAAGCTTTTTTAAAGTAACACGTAATCGTTTCGCCGTTTCATTAAAATTTTGTTGATTTTCAGGAAGATTATCGAGAACGACTTTGAGTGATGCAATCAAATCATCAATATCTTCTTTTAATTTTGGATAATCCTTATTAACGGCACCAATAAGTTCAGCTGTTTTTGGAATTAATTTTTCTTTATTCAGAATCTTCGATGATTGTTCGAGATTTGAAATTAATTGATGAAGATTGCCTGAATTATTATCGATTAGCGTATTGATTCTCTCCATCGTAGCTTGGCTTACCGTAAGTGTTTGGTTAAGATTATCTAAAGATGTATTCACGGTGACTTTCATGCCCGTCAGATCTTTCAATATAGTTTTCACATTTTGTATATCTTCTTTGCGAAGGACTTTTACAAGGTCTCCGAGAATAGTGACGAGATCCTGAATATCAATAGGTATCATCGCATTTGCAATCGTATCCCCTTCAGAAAGATACGGAGCTCCACCATTAGGCGAAGTTATTTCTAAATATTTTTCACCTAAAATACTTTTTGGTTTTATTTCTGCGCGGCATTTTTTTGATAGGCTTACTTTTGAGTCAATGACAAGCGTAAGCAATACTCCATCTTTTTCAATTTCAATGGTATCTACTTTGCCTGCCTTAACGCCATACACATACACATCTGAATTCGGGACTAAACCAACGATGGTTGGGAAATGAACATTGAGTGAATAGGTATCTTTTAGAAATGAAAATGCTCCCATTTTAAATGTAAGTATAATAAATGAACAAACCGCGATGATAAAAAAAACTGCCAAAAGCAATTCTTTTTTGTACTTTTGTATGTATTGATTCATTATTCTTATCCTATCTTTTTTCTATTACGTTGTAAAAACTTTTGTACGACTTCATTATGACTTTCAAAAAAATCATGTTTTTCCGAAAATTCAATAAGTCGTGTATTATAAATCATCCCTATATAATCAGCAACATTATGCGTTCCTACAATATCGTGGCTAATAATTATAAACGTAATGCCGAGCTTTTCTTTTGTTTTAATAATCAATTCATCAATCGTATCTGACATCATGGGATCAAGGCCACTTAAAGGCTCATCAAAAAGCACAATTTCAGGATGGAGAATTATCGCACGCGCAAGGCTCACGCGTTTACGCATACCGCCCGAGAGTTCGCCGGGCAATTTTTGTTCAATGCCAGAAAGTCCCACCATTTCGAGTTTTTCTCGAACCTGATTTTGGATCTCTTCGTCTTTTAATTTTGTATGACGTCGTAAGGGGAATGCTATATTTTCATAGACATTCAATGAATCAAAAAGCGCGCCATCTTGAAACATCATGCCAAATTTTTTTCGCTCTTCAAAAAGTTGATTTTGATTTAATTTGGTAATTGATTTTCCATCAAGAAATATTTCGCCTTTGTCGGGTTTCATCAAACCAATTAAGAGCTTAATAAAAACGCTTTTTCCAACACCCGAAGGACCGACAATAACGGTTGTCTTATTTTTTTCGATCCTACAATTTATGTCTTGTAAGACTGGTTTGCCGTTAAAGCTTTTATGTATATGTAAATATTCAATCATAAAAAATAGCTGTTACAAAATAATTAAGTACAATGCATAGAACACACCCAACAACAACAGCCCTGTTTGTTGCTTTACCAACTCCTTCAGGCCCTGGGCCCGAATTGAATCCACAGTAGCATGCTACCGTGCAAATCGTGAGTCCAAAAGTAAGGCCTTTAAGAAGTCCGATGCCAACATCGGAGAGTGTCGTAAACGTTCGTATATTATCTAAAAATATTCCGCTTCCAACATTTAATTGATAGATTGCTACATAATAGCCGGAGAAAATGCAAAAGAAATTTGCAATGAGTACAAGAAGGGGCAGGGTAATAATAACTGCAATAAATTTTGGAATAATAAGATATGCAATAGGGTCAACGCTCATGACGGCGAGTGCATCGATTTGTTCTTTGATTTTCATGGTTGCAAGATTTGCGGCAATGGCAGAACCCGATTTTGCTCCAACCATAGCGCCAGCAACAATTGGCGCCATTTCGCGAAGGCCGGCGAGTGAAACAAAAATACCAACAAGATTTTGGCCCCCGATGCTTTTAAAGGCATTGTAACCCTGCAGTGCTAAATTAGTTCCAATAAATGCAGAAACAAAAATAACAATCGGTAATGATTCGACTCCGATCAGGTACGATTCAGCGAGAATATTTTTATATTCAATATGCCCGCGACTGGCCAAAACTATTTTTTTCAAAAAAATTCCAAACTGTTTTATTTCTTGAATGGTTGTCATTTTATAATTGCACGATATTAAAAAAGAGCGTTGTTAAAAAATAATTTAAAAATATAAATGCTAAAATTGAATTTACGACCGAGCGATTGACGGCAATCCCGACTTCGCGTGCACCGCCCTGTACGTTATATCCATAATAAGATGAGAGCGATGCAATGATGAGACCATACAAAAATGCTTTGAGTGAACAAAATAGTGGGTCAAACCAACTGGCAAATATAAAAAGATTATCCCAATACACGCCACTCGATTGTCCTTTCATGACAACTGCGACAATATAGCCTCCCAGAATTCCGCACATAAGCGAAATCATATTAACGATAACGCATGCAAACGATAGGCCCAAAATTTTTGGAATAATAAGATATTTAAGTGAATGAATACTCATGACTTCGAGCGCATCAATTTCTTCTTTTACGCGCATGGCTCCAAGCTCTGCCGAAATGCTACTTCCCGCTTGTGCAGCAATCATAATAGATGTAACGCCCGGTGAAAGCTCTCGAACGAGCGAAATAAATGTAAGCCCAGAAACCATATATTCAGTTCCAAATATTTTGAAAATATTAAAACCCTGTAAAGCCACGACCATCCCAAATGGCGTGAGAACAATTGCTACAGGAAGTAAACATTGAAGCGTAATCGTTGATGTTTCATGAAGAATTTCGGGAAAATAACGAGGTTTTTTTGCCAAAGTTGTAAACGAATCGAGTAAAAAAACATGAAAAGATCCCATTCGACGTAAAAGATTCAATAAAAAATGCATAGTTATGATAATTTATTCGATTGTGTGAGGGTTGTAAAGAAATAGACATCAAGAGCGGGTGACGGGACTCGAACCCGCGACATTCACGATGGCAACGTGACACTCTACCAACTGAGTTACACCCGCGAGAATGAAACCGTATGATTATGCAAAATCGAGTGATGAATCAAGATATTTTTCTCTTGTTGACTGGATTAGGCTTCATGGTATTATAGAGTAAGAATATTCCTCTGAATCAAGAAATTTTATTTCGCTGCAATCGAAAATAAATTGCTTACCATATCTAAGTTTTCTATACTATTCTCAATTCTATGTGTGATCGATAATCGATGAAAAAAAACAGAATAATTAAAAATAATATAACTTTCGATGTTTTGGTTCAGTCTATTTGCCTTGTTCACAAACACATGTCATTGCAAGCATTCAAGGCAATCAACGTCAGTCTTACTCTACGCAATTGGCTTATTGGAATGCATATCGCGGAGTATGAACTCAATGGTTCTGATAGGGCTGGATATGGGAGTAATCTTTTTAATGAACTTGCCAAAAAACTTGCGAAATACGATGTCAGCGGGTGTCGTTTGAGGCAATTGTACAATTACAGAAATTTCTATGAAAGATACCCGCAGATTTTGCGGACAGTGCCCGCAAAATTCAAAAATCTGTTTCTCAATACCAAGAAAAACCTAAAGAAAGTGCGGACAGAGTCCACACAATTCGTTACCGATCCCACACGTTTATTGAGCAATCTTTCCTATAGTCATCTGGAATTATTGGTTACGATTGATGACTCACTTAAACGGTATTTTTACGAATATGAATGTATTCGTGGCAATTGGTCAGTACGAGAACTTGAACGCCAAATAGCATCTCTTTATTACGAACGTTCTGGTCTTTCGAAGAATAAAAAGAAACTTTCAATTCTCGTATCTAAAAAAACTACCACTCATAAGCATGAATTGACTGTTCGCGATCCTTATATCTTTGAATTTATCGGACTTAAGTCCCGCGAAGTGATGGGTGAATCGCATCTTGAAGACGCACTGCTTGATCGTTTACAAGAATTTATGCTGGAGCTCGGTCATGGCTTCTGTTTTGAGGCACGTCAAAAACGTATCCTCCTCGATGATGAATATTGTTTTGTGGACCTTGTTTTTTATCACCGCATATTGAAATGCCATATTCTGATTGAACTGAAAGTTGACGAATTCAAGTATGAACATATCGGACAACTCAATACCTATGTCAGTTGGTATAAAAAACATGCCATGGCTACTGGTGATAATGCACCAATAGGAATATTGCTCTGTACACGTAAGAACTATGCAAAAGTTGAATACGCGTTGGCAGGAATGAGCAATAAGCTTTTTGTGACAAAATATCAGCTAGAACTGCCTAAGAAAGAAGATATTCAGAAGTTTCTTGAGAAAGAACTAAAACGATGAATTTTAGAAAGGGTTCTGGATAAGACATTCATGGAATTTTTCACATGCATTTTACAATTTTTCATTAACCTCTTTGATTTTCTCTTTCATATTGATAAATATCTTGGTGCTATCATCAATGATTATGGGATGTGGACCTATGCTTTAGTTTTTCTCATTATATTTTGTGAGACAGGCTTAGTTATTACGCCATTTTTACCGGGTGATTCGCTGCTTTTTATTCTCGGTGCATTTGCGGCGCATGGAGATCTCAATGTCTCATGGCTGTGTGTCCTTCTTACATTTGCGGCGATCATAGGAAATATAAGTAATTACTGTATTGGACATTTTCTTGCACCAAAAGTTTTCAGGCATGAAAAAATTCCTTTTGTTAGCGAAGCATATCTCAAACGTACCGAATCATTTTTTATTAAATACGGTGGCAAAACAATTATTATCAGCCGCTTTATGCCCATCATTCGTACAATCGCGCCTTTTTTGGCGGGCGGCGCATAATGTCAGCGTGCTTGCCTTCGGTGGCCAAGGCCACGTCGGTGAAGCCATCGGTTACCAAATTAAGCCAGAGAATCTGCGCCGGGAGAAGCGGTAGAGGAGGCCCAGGTCCGCGTCCAAGGAAGTCTTCCC
>CAZRKD010000082.1:5245-7751 GCA_964600515.1 uncultured bacterium | reverse complement strand
CCTTTAAGCCGAATAGGATAACTATCCAGAAAAGTTCCCAGAAAAGTTCCCAGAAAAGTTCCCAGAAAATTTTGGATATAATTTCGCAAAATCCAGAAACGACAATAGAGAGAATTGCTGACATTCTTAAAATCACGGACAGAGCTGTTAAAAAAAACATTCAAAAACTTAAAGATGATGGCTTATTAAAACGAATAGGCCCTGACAAAGGCGGATATTGGAAACGTGTAAATAAGTAGAGTGGTTTTTCTAATCACCCAATGAGGTGATCCTCGTACCATATCAAATTAGTTTGGTTCTAGACCATCAAGCCTTCTCAAGCACTCTCGCTGTCAGCGTATGATAATCCTCGGCGCCACGAGATAATTCATCGTGTTCAAAAATTGTTTTTTTGTAGAGCGGTGCTTCTCGTAAGGTTGTATTGATGCGGATAGGATCGAGGACTTTTCCATTGAAGTTCGATTTCAAAAGATCCATGACTTTATTCGAAATATTGTTTCGGATATCATAAAAAGTAGGAAGGATGCCTAAAATTCTAATTGTATGTTTATGGATATCTTTTATATGCTTTACGTATTTGAGCACTTGATTGAGTCCCACGACCGATAGATAATCACATGAAACCGTAATAATCAGCTCTTCTACATAGAGAAGTGTATTCTTATTCACGAGGCCATGCGATGGGGCACAATCAAAAATGATAAAATCATAGTGATCTTCAATTTTTTGAAACTTCTTTTTTAAAATAAATTCGCGTTCTTTCTGCGTAGCGAGCGAGAGTTCAACGTGGGCAATATTTTCATCGGAAAGCATAATATCCCATTGTGGTGTTTTTGAGACAATACAACTGTCAAATTGTATTCCATCGCGTAAATAATCACCAAGTGTTCGTGGCCATTTAAGATCAAGACTCGCACCAATATTGCCTTGCGAATCAGTATCGACAAGGAGTGTTTTATAGCCTTTAATTGAAAGCGAAGCTGCCAAATTCAGTGCTGTCGTTGTTTTTCCGGTTCCACCTTTTTTATTTAAAATGGCAATTTTTCGTGTAAGGCGCTTTGTTTTCATGTCAGGCTCTTTTTTCTTTGAAAGATGTGAAATAAAATGAGTCCGACAATGAGTATCGCAAAAATAATAGGTTGAACCATTGAAGTTATACACTTGGTTGATAGTGCTCACTGCGATGAGCTTACTACATTGAGAGCACTCTTTGGATTCAGCGGTATGAGTGGAAACAGGATTGCGACAAGAAATTGAACAATAAAAAAAGATCGCTCCATTCTGTTCTATTTTTTGAAAACTAAACTTAGGAACAAATTTTTTATTACACGTGGTACACGTTTTAAAATCCACAAATTCCCTCCGATATATTCGAACGAAATGGATTACGGCAGTGTTGTATACAGAAATTGTCAGAAAGAATCCACTAAAAAACGTACGTCTCGCAAATATGTATGATATTTCTTTGCGAATCGATGTGCTTCATCGCGGATGCGCATGAGATAGAATAGTGCTTCTTTATCATGAAGAATATAAGGTTCTCTCTGATCCGGAGCATGAATGTAATCGACCATTTTGCCACGTTTTTCACGTGCCTTTGAAATCGATAAAATATCAATGCCTGAAAGCTGCATATTCTTCAAAATATTCATCGCGACATGAAGCTGCATAATCCCGCCATCGATGAGCATGAGATCAGGAAATATTTTTTTTTCAACATGTTCCTTAAGGCTTCGAGAGATAACCTCTTCGAGCATGAGCACATCGCTTGCCGCATCACTCGATTTAATTTTATACCGACGATATTCATTTTTGTCGGGTTTTCCATTCCGAAAAACAATGCGAGCACCAACGCGATAAGTCTTCCCCATATTTGATATATCAAAACATTCGATATGATAGGGATAATTTTTTAGATTAAAAATATTCTTTAGTTTTCCCTCAATACTTTCTGGAATTTGCTTTTCAATGAAATATTTCAAAATCCTCAGCTTATCGCGAATCTTGGCTGCTTTTTCGTATTCGAGTGTTTCGGAGCATGCGTACATTTGCCTCGTTAACTCCCGTATGAGCTTGTATTTTTTGCCTGTTAAAAAAAGCACTGCTTCATGAACATCTTTTTGATAGTCTTCTCTCGTAATCAATCCAACACAGGGAGCGCTACAACGATCAATGTCATAATAAAGACAAGACTTTTTTCGTCGCTCGAATTCATGATCGCTGCAATTTCTCAGTTTAAATATTCGTAAGAGTTCCTCTGTAACGCTTTCTAGTGGCCCTTTGGATGAATACGGCCCAAAAAAAGTCCCTCGTTCGCCTTTTTGTTTTCTTCGTATCAAAATCCGCGGATAGCCAAGACCTTTTTGAAGTTCAATATAGGCATATGATTTATCGTCTTTCAAGTCAGTATTATATTTTGGCTTCCATTTTTTAATGAGTGATTCTTCGAGTAAAAGCGCCTCTTTTTCATTGAGCGTTGTCTGAAAATAAATATCTCGTACTCGAT
>CAZRKD010000082.1:0-5235 GCA_964600515.1 uncultured bacterium | reverse complement strand
GATCGACTAAAAATGGAATAATAAAACGATTGTCCTTGTACGGATTAAAATAAGAAGCTACGCGCTTTTGTAAGTTTTTTGCCTTGCCAATGTAGAGAATTGTCCCCTCTTCATCTTTAAAGAGATACACACCGCAAGATTTTGGAAGACTTGAAATTTTCTTAGAGAGCTTTTTTAACAAATTTGTCTAGACTTTCGCGTGATGCGGCTCCGATAACGCGATCAACCACTTCTCCTTTATTAAAAAGCATGAGCGTTGGAATACTGCTGATTCCATATTTTGAAGGTGTATCGCTATTATCATCGACATTCATTTTTACAAAACTAACTTTTCCCTTATATGTTTTCGCAAGCTCCTCAACGACTGGTGCAACTGCTCGACATGGAGCACACCATGGAGCCCAAAAATCAATGAGTACAGGAAGAGTACTCTTTATTACATCGCTAGGAAAATCTTTATCGGTAATTTCTTTTACGTCAACTGACATTATAGCCTCCGTTACATATTCAAATACTTATCGATCAATTCTTTAAAATAATCAAGGGGCTTCATTCCGGCAATAAATCGATTATTGATAACAAATGCAGGCGTTCCCACCATACCTGTTTTTGTTCCATCATCCCGATCTTTTTCAACTTCGTCTTTGTATTTTCGAGAATCAACACATGATTCAAATTTACCGATGTCTTTTATTCCAATTGCTTTTGCAAAACTCACCAATTCATCGCGGTCACGTTTTGAGCTTTCGAGGAATAATTTATCATGATATTCCCAAAACTTTCCTTGTTCATGAGCACAGGCAGCAGCTTCGGCCAGCGTCTGTGCCGTAGGATTACGAGGATAATCACGAAATACTATTTTTACTTTATCGCCATAGGCCTTATGAATTTCCTTCATTGTTTCTACTGCTTGTTTACAATAGCCGCAGGTAAAATCAGAAAATTCTATAATAGTAACCTCGGCCTTCTCATCTCCGATAAATGGATCATCATCGGCCGTAATACCGGTGACAAGAGGCGGTTCTGGCATAGGTAATGTTATTTTGATTTCGTATCTCTTCCGTAAGTCCCCAAGGTAGGTATGCTGAGCTTCTTGCATAGATCGTCGTTTAAATATTGAACGAAGCCGTTCTTTCTTTTCTTCTACGCTTCCCTGAAGCCTATCTTTAAACTTTTCATAAAAGTCTTGCACTTCTTTTTCATCTACTTTTATTGATGATTCTAATTCCTTCTCAAGAAATGCCTCTTTGGTGAGATTCTTTTTCTTTGCTTCTGTCTCAACTATTTTATCATCAATATATTGATCGACTGCTTGGCGTTTCGTTTGATAGATTCGTTCTTCGAGTCTGCTTAAACTTGGACGGACGATTTCTTCGATGTCCCGATAGTAGACAGCATCTCCATTGATATAGGCAACAACGGTATTGCCTTCGCCCGTTTCTGCCTTTTTACCTTTCCCAAACATATTTTTTAATTTATCACAGTTAATAAATCCCAGAATAAGGGCAACGGAGACAAAGCTTAAAAATAATGTTCGTCGCGCATTTGATCTACATGTTTTCATCGAGGACTCCTTTCAATACAGCAATTCTTTTTACAAGATTTCGTAATTTTGATTCTGATTCTTCACTCAAATGTGTGAATTTAACTCCCATGCCACCTTGATTTTCTTTTCCATTCGAAGGTCTATTAATCCAAATCACTTCCCCTTTTGTTTTGATTTCGTCTTTACCTTCATTGATCGAAAAATGTAAGGTTAATTTTGTGCCTGGATCAAGGGGCGTATCGGTTTTAATAAAAATACCATGTGTACTCAAATTTGAACTATACTCAAAAAGATAATTATCCGAGCATGAATAATCAACGCGAATATTGAGGGGAACTCTTTTTGATTTCCGTTGTTCTTCGAATACCTTCTTCATAGAATGGTGGTTAGTATTATAAATAATATATATACTGTCAAATAATTTGTCCTCGTAAAGTAAATGTGATAGTAAGATTTTATGGCCGTAAATATTCCTACTACAAGCATCCCTCGCATAGTAATTGTTGGTGGAGGCTTTGGTGGGCTTCCGCTCGTGAAAGGGCTCAAAGATATTGAAGCCCAGATTGTACTCATTGATAAAAATAATTATCACACCTTTCAGCCACTGTTATATCAGGTTGCCATGGCTGAATTAGAGCCTGACTCTATTGCATATCCGTTGCGTGACATTTTTAAGAAACAACCCAATGTACTTTTTCGAATGGCCGAGGTTTTAAAAGTTAATCCTGAATTAAAGAATATTGAAACTTCAATTGGAGATATTGCATATGACTACTTAATCTTAGCGCTCGGTTCACATACAAACTTTTATGGTCTTCACGATGTAGAAAAATATGCACAGAGTATGAAGACATTAGCCGAGTCAATGGAGTTACGAAATCTTATTCTCGAGAGCTTTGAAAAAGCGCTTCTTACCAATGATATTGCCGAACAAGCACGGCTCATGAGCTTTGTTATTGTTGGTGCAGGCCCAACCGGCGTTGAGACCGCAGGAGCTCTCGGTGAATTAAAAAAGATCATTCTGCCGTATGATTATCCTGAGCTTGATCTTAAAAAAATGCATATTCATGTAATCGACATGGAAAATAGGCTTCTTTCATCAATGTCACAAACTGCTTCAGAAAGCGCCCATAATTTTTTAAAAAAATTCGACGTCAATATCTGGCTTAACGTAAAAGTTCTCTCATATGATGGACAAATGATTCATCTTTCAAATGGAAAAACAATCATAACAAATAACGTCCTCTGGACCGCAGGTGTTGCGGGAGCAAGTATCCCTGGTTTTACAAAAGGCGTAGTTGCTTCAAATAATCGCCTGAGAGTTGATGTGTATAATCGAGTTCAGGGATATGAGAATATCTTTGCTATTGGAGATATGGCAGCGATGATTACTGATAAAACCCCTGAAGGCCATCCTATGCTTGCTCCGGTTGCGACTGCACAGGCACATCAGCTTGCACGAAATCTCACAGCACTGATAGGAGAAAAACCTATGAAACCATTTGTATATAAAAACCGCGGTGTCATGGCAACAATCGGCAGAAAAAATGCAGTCGTTGATTTGCCGTGGCTCGAATTTCAAGGAACTCTTGCATGGCTTACCTGGCTTTTTGTTCATCTCTTAGCACTCGTTGGCTTTCGTAACCGCTTAGTTGCGCTCGTAAACTGGGCATGGAATTATTTTAGCTATAATAAAGGTCTCCGTTTAATTATTAGAGCTCATAGAAAGATACCATGAAAAAACTTTTAAAAAATGCTCGGACAAATATTATTAGAGGGCTCCTTGCTATCATCCCTTTGATACTAAGCTACTTTGCCGTTAATTTTATTTATGTCGTCATCGACAAACGCGTGATGGGCTGGCTTCATCACTTGATTGGGTTTCCGATTCCTGGCTTAGGCATAATCCTTGTGCTTGTTATTCTCTATCTTCTTGGCATTATTGCAAGTAATGTCATTGGAAAAGAATTTTTTAATATTCTCGAACGCCTCACCAATCGAATTCCCATCATTAAAACAACGTATCAAGTAGGAAAACAAATCGCGAGCACCTTTTCATTACCTGAATCCCAAGTTTTTAAAAAAGTTGTTCTTGTTGATTTTTATAAACCAAACTCATGGATGATTGGATTTGTCTCTGGATCGATTCTCGATACTGAAAGCAATGAAAAATTATTAAAGGTTTTCATCCCAACGGTTCCAAATCCAACATCGGGTTTTTTGCTTTTTATCAAAGAGCAAGAAATTAGAAATACTACTTGGACCGTTGAAGAAGCCATGCGCATGGTAATTTCTGGTGGCATTATTGGACCGCAGGAAATACGACAAGGATAATATCTCACGTTGTCAATCCCCTATGAATAAAGTCAATAGAGATGATTAATAATTTTTTACATGGGTCCGTCCAAAGAACTTTGCCAATGGGGACCACAATAAGTAAGCTGAATATCAACAATCCATCAAAATGCTTTGGTTCCTCTATCGTGATTTCCTTCTACAAACCACGGTATATACTGATCAATTTTACCCGCAAAGCAATAGGGAAGGTTTAAGAGAAAAAATGGTTTTCCTGAGGCAGTTTGCGTTTTATCTACCGTAAGCAGTCCTGCGTAAAGCCTCACTCCATAGCAATGATCGCACCGATCAATAAATTCATGAAGCGACCTCAGTGTTCCGCTTTTTCCTGATTTAACTTCAACAGGAATTAACAATTCTCCGTAAGGTATAACAGCATCGAGCTCTGCATTAGCTTGTTTTTGCTCTCGAACCCAGAATTTTGGTTTAATTGAGGAAATGGTATCTCGACCAATAAATTCCTGTATAACCATATGTTCCGCTATAATACCTTGATAAAAAGAATGAAGGTCTTGATAGCGAAAGAATTGTTCGTGTAATCCAACTACATAATTAAGGAGCCCCGTATCGAGAAAATATAATTTCGGAGATTTTCTTCTATCTTCTATTGGTGGGTTTTTCAGCACTGTTGTCGGATACATAAGATAGACAAGCATTGCTCGTTCAAGTATACGTAATGCTTCTCCCATTTCTTGACTTCGATAATTAGAATTTCCAAAACCATGAAATTTGATCCTTTTTCCAGCTTCATACGGTGCACTCTCAAGCGCAAAGCGCATATGTTCTCTGGCTACAGGTGTTCGTGCATATTTTCCGATATCATCTTCATAGCTCGTGAGTAAGGACTGATAGATGGGCTTTAAGTTTTGCACTTCGTGATTTTTTGTATAACTTTGTATGATTTCTGGCATGCCGCCAACCATACTAAATTGATGAAACAGTTTGAGTAATGTATCATGCGCTAGAGGAGGAGAAGGAATTTTTCTATAATACTCTAATGCTTGCGTATGTCCCGAAGCAATAAGAAATTCCTCAAATGAAAGTGGGTACATGAATCGATATTCTACCCTGCCTACAGGAAATGAAATGTTTCTATCCTGCATCATGACTTCAAGGAGAGACCCTGCAGCAATAATAAAATATTGAGGAGCATCATCATAAAAATAACGAAGGAGTGCCATCGCTTCAGGACTATGTTGAATTTCATCAATAAAGATAAGCGTGCGCTCTTTTTTTTGTGTGACATTTTTTGCAAGAAAAATTCTCTCGATTACTTCATGCACTGAAAGATTACGCTCAAATATTTCTGTCTCTTATACACATCTGACGCTGCC
>CAZRKD010000081.1:0-7782 GCA_964600515.1 uncultured bacterium | reverse complement strand
TCAAAAAGAAAAAAAACATCGAACGAATTGGTCTTATGTCTCATTTGCCTGAATATAATAATAATAAAACACATGAGCAAATTCATAATTTTGAAAAAATACAACAGTATTTAAAAAGTCAGGGACTCCATTTTGAATATTATCATCTTGCAAATACGGGTGGTACATTTTTTCATCCCAATTCCCATTATACGATGGTTCGGACGGGACTCGGCATGTATGGTTATTTGCCCATTGAAGATCGCTCGGTACATCTTAAGCCAGTACTTTCATTTGTATCAAAAATCGTTTCAATAAAAAAAGTAGCTCGAGGTGAATACATTAGCTATAATAGAAATTTTAAAACTCGCCGCAATTCTATTATTGGAGTTATTCCCGTTGGCTATGCAGATGGCTATTTCAAATCATATAATAAAAATGGGTTTGTTTTGATCAATGATCAATTGGTATCAATCGTAGGAGATATCTGTATGGATATGTTTATGGTTGATCTGACCGATAGTAAAAATGCACAAGTAAATGACGAAGTAATTCTTATTGGCAGAAGTAAACATCATGAAATTTCTGTATATGATCTTGCAAAAAGAAGTGGACTTATTCCGTATGAGGTTTTAACTTCTCTTTCAAAATATATTGCGAGAGTATACGAATGAAAAAAGTAGTTTTTTTCCCGCTCTATTATTTAGGGACAATCCTCCCACGTTTTTTCAAGGAACTCGGAGGAGTTTGTTTGTTTATTGTCGATATCATTCGATATGCAACCAAACCTCCCTATCGATTAAAATTAATTATAGAACAAATGGAATTTATTGGTGTTAATTCTCTTTTTATTATTCTCTTGGCTGGTTCATTTACAGGAATGGTTTTTGTTTTTCAAACAGGCCAAGCCTTTTTTAAATTTAATGCAGAAACAATTACGGGATCCGTTGTCGCAATTGCTCTGGGGCGTGAACTTGCCCCAGTACTCACGGCTCTCATGATCACCAGTCGCGCAGGTTCAGCAATGGCAGCTCAAATAGGTACCATGCGCGTTACCCAGCAGATTGATGCCCTCGTAGCCCTTCGCGTGGAACCGATTAATTACCTCGTTGTTCCTCGCGTAATCGCGAGCACTCTCATGTTTCCTGTTATGACCGCAATCTTTGATATGGTTGGAATGATTGGAGGTTATTTGGTTGGAGTTCTACTCCTCGACATTAATAAAGGAGCTTTTATTACCAACGTCGAATGGTATGTTCGTCCTGACGATATCATGAGTGGAATTATTAAGGCATTCTTTTTTGGATTTATTTCAAGCGCGATATGTTGTTATAAAGGCTATTTCACAACGCAAGGTACTCGCGGAGTAGGACTTTCAACGACACAAGCAGTTGTGATTTCTTTTGTGTCGATATTAATTTCTGATTATTTTTTAACCGTGCTACTGTATAAACATCCATAGGGCAGCACACCGAATAAGATGAGGAGATATATGTAAAAAAAAATATATGATATTGTTTGCTTCCACCCTTTAAAAACATCACTGAGCAAACAATATCATATATTTTTTTTTACATATATCTCCTCATCTATTAAGTAATACTATGATTGAAGTAAAAAATCTTTCCAAATCATTTGGAGCACAAAAAGTACTCGATGGATTAAATTTAGTTTGTAATAAATATGAAACTACTGCTATAATCGGACGAAGTGGTGAAGGTAAGTCAGTACTTTTAAAACATTTTATTGGTCTCATTCGTCCTGATTCAGGCAGTGTTGTGCTCGATGGCAAGGATATAACAAAGTTTAATGATAAGGATTTAAAAAAAGTTCGTGCTCGATTTGGGTATCTTTTTCAAGACTCGGCACTCTTTGATTTTTTTAATGTGTATGAAAATGTGAGTTTTCCACTCAGAGAACATACGACTTTTAGTGAAACAAAAATTCGCGAAGTCGTAACAAAAAAACTGGAGCTTGTTGGTTTGCCAAACGTTGAAAACAAAAAAACATATGAACTCTCCGGCGGAATGAGAAAACGCGTCGGCCTTGCACGGGCAATTGTTCTTGATCCTGAGATTATTCTTTACGATGAACCAACGACTGGGCTTGATCCTGTGATGACTGATGCAATTGGTGAGCTCATTCAAAAAACCCAAAAAGAATTACATGTGACGACTATTTTAATTAGCCACGATATTGAATCAACATTTAAGATTGCAGATAAAGTCGCGCTCTTGTATGATGGAAAAATTATTCTTTCAGGTGATAAAGAAACATTTAAAAAAAGTACTGACCCGATAGTACGGCAATTTTTAGAAGGAACATGTCACGGCCCAATGTCAACGACATTGTAAGAGATTATGTATAAACTCGGAACAGAATTAAAAGTTGGAATAACCGCACTTGTTGGCATACTGCTCGTTGTCTATATGTCATTTCGGGTAAATAATCGTCCGCTTTTTGGAGACGAGGGCAATAGTTATAAAGTATATGTTGATAATGCATCAGGGCTTGTTACAAAAACTCCTATTCTCATTTCTGGCATTCGAGTGGGCTATGTTGCAGAAATTAAACTCGTTAAAGGCATCGCGCTCGTAACCATTAAAGGACTCGATCCTGACATCGAAATTTACGATGACTCAATCGTGAAAATTATCGATAAGGGAATTCTTGGAGAAAAACTCGTTGAAATAGAACTTGGAAAAAATAAGGCAAAACGAATTCCTGACGGTGGCTTTATTCCCAATTCAATCTCAACATCGGCACTCGATAGGCTCTTTAATCAAATGGGACAAATCTCAGAAGTATTTCCAAAATTACAAAGAATTGCCGATAATATTGAGCGCCTGACTGAACGGCTCGTGGGACTCATGGATGAGACTACCGGTGGGGGAGCTATTGAACGAAGCATTGCGAATGTTGAAGAAATTACCCAAACGATGAAAACCACGGCAACAAATATCCAACAACTCGTGGGAACAAGTAATGTTCGTATAGATAAGATCGCCGAACACCTCCAAAAATTTTCCGAAGATTTAGTTAAAATTTCTGATCAAAATCTTTCGAATGTTAAAGAAATCATCGATAATTTAAAAGTTGTTTCCCAAAGTATTCGAGAACTCACGGCAAAAAGCGATAGCGATATCAGGCGTGCAACGCAGTCAATTCAAACGTCCCTCGAAACCGTTGAAAAGATCGTAAAAAAGGTTGAAGACGGGAAAGGCACGGTTGGCAAACTTATTAATGAACCTGATATTGCAGAAAAGCTCGATAAAACAATCGATGGACTCAATTCATTTATGGATACGTTTAATAGAATGCAAACATCGATCTCCTATCGCGGAGAATTTTTGTATGACTCAAAAGATATCCAAAGTATTGTAGGATTGAAATTCCAGCCTCGCCCTGATAAATATTTCTTGTTTGAATTTGTTGATGAGCCAGTCGGAGATACCCTTGTTACTGAAACAACACTCACGATTGACGATGGAACTCCGATCAAATCAAAAACAGTTACGCGCGACGATCAATTTACATTGTCTATCCAATTTGCAAAACGCCTCTATGATTTAAATGTTCGGTTTGGACTCATGCGTTCAGAAGGTGGCTTTGGCACTGATTATTACTTACTAGGAGATAACCTCGAACTTTCATTTGAGGCATTTGATTTTTCACGCGGCAATTTCCCCCATTTACGCACCTACGCGACATATACGCTTTTTAAGCATCTCTGGCTTTCCGGTGGCGTTGACGATCTTGTCTTTGAACCCGACAGCACTCCTCGCCAATACTTTCATAATTATTTCTTCGGTGCCGGCCTTCAATTTACAGATGAGGACATCAAAGCCCTTGCCGGATCAATACCATTAGGGAATTTCTAGAGGTGAACATCATTTATCGATGAGTATTTCCCACCCCTCTTCATGAATTAGTAGATTGGCGCCTACTCGATCATTATTACGTATCATTGTATCAAAGAATTTAATATCATCACTTATAGATGCATGAACGTTCATAACTAATGAAGCAGCGCGTATTCGATATTGCAAAGTACCAACATTTCTTTTGACAACCATCGGAGCCTTTAAAGATAAAGCTCGAGCAAGAAGGTATGCCCCGATTTCTACCTTTTTTTCAGCTAGAAAGAATCAAATCTATGTGAACTTTCTTCCTTAAATAATGCCCTTCACATTATAAAATGGTATATTCGTAATCGAGTATTCTCTTCTTGTGATGATAGACTGCTCTTTGTGAGAAACAATGTATGCTTTAAGATTTTTGCCCATATGATAGGTATCAAAAAATCCATCGATATTTCTGAAATCTAACCCCTCTTTTTTGAATTTTGATTCAATGGCATACAGGATATTTTCTCTTTCAAGAATAAAGTCAACTTCTGTACCATTTTTAGTTCTCCAGAAATGAAGATTTTTAAGGCAAAAATTTTTTTTAAGTTCGTTAAATATAACGTTCTCGGCGAGTAATCCAGAACCTTCAGCTCTATCTTCACATGCTCTGAAGTCGTTGAGTATTAAGTTCTTCATGCCATTATCAATAAAATACACTTTGTGAGCCCTTGTAATTTCTTTTTTCATGCTCCGAGAAAATGGTTGTAAGAGTTCAATGACAAAAGTATACCGCAAAAGTTCAAGATAATTTTCAACTTCGTGTCTTTTTAGTGATGATTCTTTCTGTAATGAGCTTATATTGAGAAGCTGCCCAACATTGAGAGCCAGAAGTTTTATGAGTTTATTAAATGCACTCGTCTTTTCTATGCCCACAAGATTAACAATATCTTTTTCAATGTATGACGTATATAATTCATAAAGAATTTTTATTTTTCTCTCGCGTTCTTCTGAAAGGACAACTTGAGGAAATCCTCCATAAATAAGATACTCATGAAAAGTTTTCATAAGATTGAGGGAATCAAATCGTAAGATATAATCAAAATCTCCATTAAAATCTTTTTGTATAAATCTATATATTTCATGAAAAGAAAGAGGAAAAATTTCATAAAAAAATTTTCTTCCTGCCATTGTCTCTTTTACTTTTTCTCGAATTTTCAGAGAGGAGGATCCCGATGCAAAAATTTTAAATCCTAACTTCAGATCATAAAGCTCTTTTAAAAGACTTCCTGGATCTTTTGTCTTTTGAATTTCATCGAATACAAGAATTGTTTGTTTTGGATCATGGTAATAAGGCTTTATAAATGCAAGAAATTCACTAATAGAATCAATAACCAGTTGAATTCGAGGATTATCAAAGTTGAAATATAATGACGTATAATTTTCAAAATTATCATAGATAAGACGCATCAGAAGTGAAGTTTTTCCTACTTGTCTGTGTCCAATAAGAACAGTCGCTTCATCTTCATTGAGCGATTTCAAAAGATGAGGATATGCTTCTCGTTCTATAATTGGACGCGAAATAGGAATATCCTGTTTATTTTTTGAAAAAAGCCATGGAGATTGAAGTTTTAAGACTTCTAAAGACATGAGTTAATCATATAGGGAAATTTATATAAAAGTCAATAAATACCTAGGTTATTTTATAAAATATAATTAAAACACTATCGTAATCGGTTCTTCAACGGGTTTGCATTTGCCGCAAAAGAGGGCTTTGTCCGTGACGAATGCTTTTTTTTTGTCTTTTTCGATATAGAGAGAAATGATGTGGGGTAATTCTTTAATATGATCTTTGCAAATTCCACGACCACAGAATTTGCAGACGCCAATTGCTGGTCGATTACAATGAATACAATTCATACACTTATACTTTCTTGTTCATGCATACGTCTTGTTGACGTTAGCTCAAGTCCTTCGCCGGACAAAATATTATCTTTAATTAGAGCATCAAAGTGTTCTTTTTTCAAAGAAAAAACATCGACATCGGTAAGTGCTCTCACCGATGATGTGCGCGTTACTTCAAGTAAGAGCGCAATCTCGCCAAAGTATTCACCTTTTGAAAGCCGTGCAATTTCTCGCTCTTTCCCGTCTTTATCTTTTTTTGTGACTCCTACTTTTCCATTGGCAATAATATAAAATATTGATCCTAATTCGCCTTCATTAATTATCATTGTATCTTTTGTAAGTGATTGTCGTTCCATCACTTTAACGAGTAGAGAAATGTGAGCATTCGAAAGCTCTGAAAAAATAGGAATTTGTTTTATAAGGCAAAGTGTTTCAACTTTAATGCTCACCCGTTCAAAGCTTTTAATATAGGGCTTAATTGATGTATCAAATTCATGTTTTGTTAATGTAAGAACATCTGATTTTCTCGCCGCACGAATATATGCAGTTCGAGGAACATCTTGTATGAGTGCAACCTCACCGAAATAATCGCCTTTATAAAGCGATGTAATAATTTTTTCTTCTCCATTGTGAATATCGTACACTAAAACTTCTCCTTCAAGAATGACAAAAAAGGTATCTCCGCGATCGCCCTTTTGTATGATCATTTCATTTTCTTCAAAGCTTTTTTTAGTAAAATACGTCAAGATTGAACGAAGTGTTTCTTCTTCAATATCGCAAAAGATTGGATTATCCGCCACGATTTTAAATATATCTTCTGAAGCTTCTTTTGTTTTAATAATATTGTAGGGCAGATATTTTAAGAGATATTCATAAGCAATTTCTCGATCGATCCAGGAAGATTGATTATAAGCTTCTTCTAAAAAACGAGCCACGAGATCTTTACCAATAATCAGTTCAATTCTATTAAAAAAATGTGTGAGGCAATCATTACATATTTTTTTTAATTCAATGATTGTCTTTTCAGATTCTAATTCTTTGGTAAAGGGAATCACTTCGTTCATTAATTCAATATTTTTTTTAGCCCCTAAAAATCGTCGAATGTTTTCAAATGCGAATTCAAGGAGAAACTGTGTATATCGTTTGAGCCTTTCTCCTTCGCTTATTCCTTGCTGTAAGGGGAGTTCGGCTTTTCCAACAAAGTGAAACCGTTTCATGAAAAGAACGAGAAAAAACATCCATAAAAATACGATTTGAATGAGAATGAGTTCAAGTCCTTTAACTACGAGTGTTTGAGAGGAAAAGAAGAACAATTGGATGAGATTTGCGAGTAAAAAGAATGCTAAAAAATGATACTTATACGTAATTCGCGCAAAATGAAACATACAAGTATAAGAAAAGATTAAGTACAGAACAATAGCATTAAATAAGACAATGAGAGGAATTATTAAATCGACATATGAGACAAAAATAAAAACATTACCAGCCGAAAGTATCATAAAGAGAGCACTCACGACTGCATAATTATTTTTCCAGAGCGGTAAATAAACGATATACAATGCCAATTTTTTTACGAGGAGTATCCCTAGATAGATGAGTGAAAGCCCAACTGGTAATATCAGAATAGCAAATACGGCAATTGAAATAATTTTAGGGAATAATTCATGGCCTGCTAAAACATCGGTGAATAATTTATGTAAACGAAATTTAATGAGAAAAATAGTTACGAAAATGGTAAATAAAGCCCAGATCGATGCTAATATCCCGTAGATGCCGTATATTTTTTCTTCTTTTGTCCATGCTTCTTTATTTTGTAATTTTGTGAGAAACTTATTTTTTATAAAGCCAAATGACATTTTTCGTAGGTTTGGTTTTTCAAAATAATCAATGAGAATATAATATCCATCGAGTTCGAGGAGCGGATTTAAATTGAGAAGCGACGATACATAACACCAAAATGCGAGTTTAAAAAGAAGAGCATTATACGTAAATCCTGGCCATAGGCAGAGTATACAAGAAAAAATTCCGGCGAGAATGACCGTTGCATATGGCC
>CAZRKD010000080.1:6017-7811 GCA_964600515.1 uncultured bacterium | reverse complement strand
GTATCCGACACGTTTACCTGGCTGGTAGTGGGCATCCAGATTTTTTACAATGACACCTTCCTGGCCTTCTGCCAGTGATTGTTTATAGAATTTGTCTCCTTCCTCAAAATTTTTTGTTTCCATTAAATACGAAAGGAGTTGATTGAGTGCAACGGTATTAAAAGAAACATCAATTCCTAACTTCTTCAAATCGCTTTGTATAAGTGTACCCATTGATATCCTTGTTGGATTGTCTGAATTGGTCATGAGCGTAAATGCAATATCATTACCATGAGCATCTTCGAGAATCGAATCATTATCGCGATCATAATATCCTGCTTCTTTAAGAAGCTCTTGTGCTTTCTCCAAAGAATAGGGAGTTGTACGAACATCTTTCGAATACCATACAGTACTTCTTTCACTAAATGGCTGGTAACTTTCTCTTCCTCTTCCATCAAAACAGGTTTTAATAATTCCATCTCTATCAATTGCAAAACTGATAGCTTCTCGAAATTTTTTATCCTTAAACCATTTAAGTTTGTGGGGAATAACGAGTGGAGTTCCTTTGGTATCTTTAGCCATATTTTGGTTAAAAAATAAAAAGGTGTTGATATCTTCTGGCCCACTATCAAAGATAGTAAAATCATGATCTTCTTCTTGTTCTTGAAGAAGTGAATAGTCTTCTAACCTTAGATTATCAATAAGATCAAGCTCTCCACTTTGAAATTTTAAACTTTCGACGTTTTTACTGGGCACAATAAGAAAGATAATTTCATCAAAATAGGGAAGCTGTTTTTTATCTCTATCATATCTAAAATAGTAAGGATTCTTAACAAGTGTAACTTTTATACCTGGCTCATAGGTATCTAAGATATAGGGTCCAAGTGAGACGATTGCATCGGGTTTTGTGTTGACATGAAGAATGGTAGGGAAATCCCCTTCTTTATATGCCTTTTCGTAGGCATGCTTTGGTAAAATAGGAACGGAGGAGAGTACCTCACCAAAAAGAGCATTGAATTCATTCAACCGAATAGTTACGGTGTATGCATCTATTTTTTGTAAAGTAACTTTCTTTTTGTCTCCCGTAATAAAATGATGTTTCATATTGTTGGGAATATTCGCATCCATTATAACCATAAATGTAAAAAGAACGTCATCTGCAGTAAAAGGCTCTCCATCACTAAAGAAAACTCCTCTACGGAGTTTAATTGTCCAAGAAAGTTTATCATTCGATAGAGTCCATTCTTTTGCTAAGTATGGTACTAAATTTTGATACTCATCATATACTAAAAGCGGTGAAAAGAGCGCAGGAAAAAGTATCGATTGACTATTCGTATCAGTTGCAAGGATTGGATTAAATGATTTTGGATCTTCGGTAAGAGCAATAACCAGATGCCCTCCCTGCTTTCCCTGGCCATTGAAAATGAGCGATTCATCTGCATTGTACGAGGTACTTATTTTTTGTTTAGCTTTTTGTAATCGAGATTTTTTTTGGGATGAATTGGGACAGCTGATGAAAAAAACAACTACTATATTTAAAAGAATAAAACGAAATAGCATAGAAACGAACTATAGATAAAATAGAATTCGGGGTCAATCTTCTGGACAAAAAGAGGAATTTTTTAAATAATTATCTAATTCTTTATGAAAAAAATCATTGTGCTTATACTAAGCTTTCTTGTCTTCGTCCAATGTACACCAAAACTCATCCCCTATTTGCGATTTCATAAAGAAGAGCCGGTTATTGTTATGCAAGATATTGGACGTTTATTTAACCTCCAATGTTTGGATTGTCATACTGAACAAGGCCTCACC
>CAZRKD010000080.1:0-6007 GCA_964600515.1 uncultured bacterium | reverse complement strand
ACCCAAAAAGGTGAGCTATCTAAGAAAGAAATGGATCTTTCATATCTTTTGAAGCTTGACTGCGTCTCATGCCATCGCGATCCCAAAACACTCACCCAAACAGGCGAAGTTGGAAAAATCATGAGAAGAATCTCACGTGAAATGAACGTCGATTGTCGCTATTGCCACAAAGATACCGGTACATTTACGAAACATGGAGTTACTTCAAAAGAAATGTTTGTTGTATCATTTAAGATTGGACGAAAATGTTCATATTGTCACACTGAGCGTTTCAAGCTCAAAGAAGGCGCCGAAGAAGACTATCGCCAGGCAAAGAAACTCTAGAAAAGAGAATGAATAATCTGTTTGGCAGTATTGATTACACTTTTGTACTCAATATCTTTTCCTATCGAACCTTGAGCAAGATGAGGTTTTCCGCCGCCTTTGCCACCAAAGGGACTGAGTAACGAATTAATAAATTCATGAGCTTTGATAGCATCGATTGTAGAAGTAACAATGACGTGAGTTTTCTCTCCTTCAGAAAAAATGACACAAATTCCAGGGTTATATTTTTCTTTTACGAGATCACTCATGTGCAAGAGATCTTCACGATCGTCTATGTTTACTTTGAAAAATACGAGATGAGCATCTTTTATTTTTTCTTGTGCCACAATATATTTTTCGAGTGATGATGTAATCTCGTTTCTTTTGGATTTTTTAAATTCTGTCTCCCGTAATTTCATTTCTTCTTTGAGTTTTTCTAATTCTAGAATGAATACTTTTTTATTTTCACGATCATACTTTGGAACAGAAAACCCTGTAATTGCTTCTATACGCCGTAAACCTGCGCCAACAGAGCTTTCAGAGATAATCTTAAATGAGCCGATATCCCCTGTCCTTGTGACATGCGTTCCACCACAGAGTTCCATGCTGTAATCAGAAATTTTTACAACTCGAACTTTATCTGAATATTTTTCACCAAATAATGAAATTGCCCCCTGTTTTTTTGCTTCTTCTAATGGAATATCAACATCGGTCTCAACAGGAATATTTTCAAGAATTTTTTCATAAACCTTATCCTCAATTGCTTCAATCTCTTCAAGCGTTGGCTTTTGAGAATAGTTATAATCAAATCGTAATTTCTCGGCTTCAACTTTTGAACCAGCTTGATTAACGTTTCTACCAAGAACATCTTTTAAAGCTCGATGAAGTAAATGTGTCGACGTATGATTTCTCCTGGTATCATCACGAATAGTATTGATAATCGAAGCCTGCACTTCAGTATCTTTTGAAATATAACACGCACCTTTTTCGAGCTTACAAATTGCAGTAACAAAGCCATCTATTTTTTGTGTATCTAAAACTTTCAATGTAAAATCTCTATGCTCAATAATTCCCGTATCGCCGACTTGTCCCCCTGATTCTGCATAAAAAGGAGTTTTGGTCAGAACAACATAAATGTAATTATCTTTTTGCGCATAACGATTAATAGTTGAAGGCAAAGAATATTTTGAATATCCAACAAAAACTGGACTATCATTATTGAGTATCACCCAATCAAGTTGAATATTTTTATCAATAAACTGTGCGCTCTTTTGACTTCGTTCACGCTGATTTGACATGAGTCTTTCGTACTCACTGTTATCGAGTCCAAATCCTTTTTCAGCAAGCATTATTTTTGTTAAATCTACCGGAAAGCCATAGGTGTCATAGAGTTTAAAAGCAATCGAGCCAGACATCTTTTTTTGTTTTTTTTGAATTATGTTTTGTACTTCTTGATTAAAAAGTTCAATGCCTCGATCGATGGTTACGAGAAATTTTTCTTCTTCATCTTTAATGAGGCTTTGTATGTAATCTTTTTTTGCGACAAGTTCTGGATAAAACGATCCCATGATAGTACAAAGGGAATCAACGAGCTTATACATAACCGGCTCTTTAAAACCAATGTCATGAGCAAAGCGTAGAGCTCGTCTTAAGATTCTACGCAAAACATAGCCTCGTCCTTCATTTGAAAATAGCGCGCCATCGGCGAGTGAAAATGAGATACTTCGGATATGATCAGCAATTACATTTTTTGCAACAACGTGTTCTTGAGTTTGCGAAAGTTCATTGAGCTTGTCTCGTAGTGGAATAAAAAGATCAGTATCAAATACCGATTGCACCCCATTTTTTAAGGCAAGCACTCGTTCAAGCCCCATACCGGTATCAACGTTTTTGTATGTGAGAGGAACAAAAGATCCATCGTCAGTGCGATTAAATTCCATAAAGACTAAATTCCAATATTCTAAAAAGCGATCGCACGAGCATCCTGGCTGACAATCAGGTTTTCCGCATCCAAATTCTTTGCCTTGGTCATAATACAATTCAGTACAATAGCCACATGGACCAGTTGGACCCATACTCCAAAAATTTTCTTCATCGCCTTTTTGTAAATTACCAAGACGAATGATTCGTGAATCATCGAGAGCTTCGGGTCGCAAATGTTTTCGCCAAATTTTATATGACTCTTCGTCATCTTTATAAATTGATACATACAAATTCTCTACTGGAAATTTGAGAATCTTTTTTGAAAATTGCCACGCCCATTCGATGGCTTCTTCTTTATAATAACTTCCCTCAAATGACCAATTACCAAGCATCTCAAAAAACGTCAGATGCCTGCCATCTTTTCCAACTTCATCAAGGTCATTATGTTTACCGCCTGCACGGATGCATTTCTGGACTGAGCAAGCTTTTGTATAGAATCTTTTTTCTTTGCCCAATAAAACATCTTTGAATTGATTCATTCCCGCATTTGTAAAAAGAAGTGTTGGATCTTCGGCTGGAATTACCGGTGAACTCGAAATATGAGTGTGTTTATTTTTTTTTACAAAGAAATCGATAAACGATTGCCTGAGCTCATCTGCCTTCATAATATTTTTTTACGGTATTTCGAAATGTATCTTGTAATTTTCGTGTAACAATGCCAGGAATTTCTAAAAATTCTTTTTCATGATCAATGCTTTTTACGGGCATGATTTCTTTGAGTGTACTCGATATAAAACATTCATCAGCATTTGAGAGATCTTGCCGTGTAAATGCTCCTTCTTGAACGGGAATTTTTGTATCATGTGCAAGCCTAATAATAAAATTTCGTGTAATGCCACTTAAGATGCCCATATCAAGCGATGGAGTATAAAGAGTATCTCCCTTAACAAAAAAGAAATTACTTGTTGAACTTTCCGTACAAAAATTCTGATGATTGAGTAAAAGCGCATCATGAAATCCGGAAGTTTTGGCTTCGTTATACGCAAGAGCGCTATTTAAGTAATTACCGCTTTTTGCCCCTGGATTAAATGAATCAATAGGATTGCGGCGGATGCTTACAATTTTTAGATCTATACCATTGCGGTAATACTCGTCAGGAAATGGATGAAATTCCTTCATAATAATGATCATGCTTGGCCGTTTTGCATCAGTAAAATCTAAATTAATATCGCCAATGCCGCGCGTGATAATCAATCGAATGTAGGTCTTCTTAAATCCTGCCTCCTGCACGCATCGTTCTAATTCATCTTTTATATATTCCAAAGTATTCGGTAAGTTAAAACGTAAATAGAGAGCGCTGGTTTTTAGCCTTTCCAAATGTTCATCAAGGAGAAAAATGCGCCTTCCATCATATGATCGAAAAACTTCATAAATGCTATCTCCACAGATAACCCCGCGATCAAGCACCGAAATCTTCGCCTCATCTTCATTAAAAATTTTTCCATTTATATAAATTTTATATTCCATAGCGAAAATTAACTATCATATGAATGAATAAAAGCCAATTAAAAATAAACCTTAAATCGTCCCCAACAGCTTGACATATAATCAGAAATAACCATATATGGCGCCTGGCTTACGTTTTAAGGAATTATCGATGAAAGAAATTAGAAATATTGCAATCATAGCACACGTTGATCATGGAAAGACAACGCTCGTTGATCAGATGTTAAAGCAGTGTTCAGTATTTCGTGAGAATCAAGTGGTACAGGAGTGTTTTCTCGATTCAAATGATCTTGAACGTGAACGAGGCATTACTATTCTCGCAAAGAATATCAGCATTCCCTATAAAAATAGTAAGATTAATATCATTGACACCCCAGGACATGCTGATTTTGGAGGCGAAGTTGAACGTGTACTAAAAATGGCCGATGGTGTGCTTTTACTCGTTGATTCATTTGAAGGGCCAATGCCTCAAACTCGTTTCGTTCTAGAAAAAGCCCTATCGCTTCATTTAAAACCCATTATCGTTATCAATAAAATCGATCGCCCTGATAATCGCCCGCCTGAAGTCCTCGATGAAATCTATGATTTATTTATCGATCTTGATGCTCACGAGGATCAACTCGATTTCCCGGTAATCTATGCCAGTGGTAGGGATGGCTGGGCAGTTCGAAAGCTTGAAGATGATCGCAAGAATTTAGAACCCTTACTCGATTTAATTATCGAGTATCTACCTCATCATCCTGTTTCAATTGATCCTGTGCAATTTCAAGTTACAACCCTTGATTATAGCGATTATATGGGCCGTATTGGCATTGGAAGAGTCTATCGCGGTACACTTAAAAAAAATGAAGACCTTTGTATTATTAAAAGAGATGGGTCTATGAATAAAATAACCATCACACAACTTTTTACGTTTGAAGGATTAGCGCGCCTTGAAGTTGATGAAGTTCATTATGGCGATATATGCGCAATTGCGGGGATTGAAAAGATTGATATAGGAGATACGATAGCTGCAGCAGACACTCCGGAGCCTCTCCCTGATATAGCCATTGATGAACCAACAATGAGCATGACCTTCACGGTAAATAATTCTCCTTTTTATGGACGAGAAGGAAAATTTGTTACCTCTCGACATCTCAAAGATCGACTCTATAAAGAACTTGAGCACAATGTCTCTTTAAAAATCCATGAAACCGCTACATCTGATTCATTTAGAATATCAGGCCGCGGCATTTTACATCTTTCTATTCTCATTGAAAATATGCGCCGCGAAGGTTATGAGTTACAAATTCGAGAACCAAAAGTCATTTATAAAGAGATCAATGGAAAAAAGTGTGAGCCTATTGAAATACTCTTTGTCGACGTTCCCCAAGAACACGTAGGAAAAGTCATTGATCTTTTGGGGCAACGTAAAGGCCAATTAATCAAAATGGACACCAAGGGCAGTTTACATAAATTAGAGTTTCATGTTCCATCACGAGGTTTAATGGGGCTCAGAACAAAAATGCTTACTGCAACTTCTGGCGAAGCAGTGATGCATCACCGATTTTATCAATACGAATTCTTTAAAGGATCAATTAATAAAATAAAAAATGGCGTACTCATTTCGATGGGCGAAGGCCCGGTAACAGGGTATGCCATTAATGCCCTTCAAGACCGAGGAATCTTTTTTGTTGAACCTGGCGATGTTGTATACACCGGCCAAATCGTCGGCGAAAACAATAAAGACAATGATCTTGAAGTCAATGTACAAAAAGGTAAAAAGCTCACGAATATGCGTGCAGCTGCGGCTGATAAAACAATAAAGCTCACCCCTGCAACAAAATTTAGCCTCGAAGAAGCACTTGAATATATTGATGATGATGAAATGGTCGAAGTTACCCCAGAATCAATACGCCTCCGTAAAATCTACTTAGATTCAAACGAACGAAAGCGATTTGAGAAAAATAAAGAATAGTAGCCAGCCCTTGCTTTTTCATACGTTTTAGTGCATTGCATGTTTATAGCGCTCTCAAAAAGGAAATTGAAGAACGTGTGGGTGATATTAATGGAGAATTTGGCGAACCAAGCAACAATGTTTTTACCATTAAAATCGGAAGTCAAAATACTACAGCAACATATTATATTGAAGAACAATCGTATGTTATTCCATTTATTAAAAAAATCGGCAGATTACTCTAGTGCAGGTTGATGTTGATAAGTTCACTATTTTGAGGTATTATAATAGATGTACGGAAATAGTACAGAGTATGTTTTTAAAGCGTGATAATTTAGT
>CAZRKD010000079.1:6554-7816 GCA_964600515.1 uncultured bacterium | reverse complement strand
ATTATTGGCATGAAATTTGCATGTTATATTTTTTGGAGGGTTATTATGAACATATCAAAGTTACTATTTTGTGTAAGTATTTTTTTCATATCATCGCATCTCTATGCTCAAAAGCAAGAGTTCGTTGATTTTAAGGGTTACGAGAAATCCTATGTAGTCATCATTAATGGTGATGATAACGAAGAGGGCCATCGTAATAATGTAATACGTGCCAAGGAAACACTGGAAGAGATAGGATTTCTTTCCGAACGTATAGTTATCATAGATGCCTATTTTAAAGATAAAAAGGAGTTTGAAAATAACAAGGTTTTTTGTAACTCTCGAGCATGCTTAAAAGAAGCACTTGATACCGTTAATAACCTCGTAACTTCAAAGGACAGTATTTTTTATTATATTACAGGTCATGGAGGAAAAGAAGACGACGGATGTTTCGTAGTATCTGATGGCTGCGTTTCGATTAACGACTTTATACCACTCGTTTCCTTTATGAAAGAAAAGAAGATACGAGGAATATTCATGTTCGATCACTGTTACAGCGGAATTTTTCCACATCGACTCATAGACGCTGGTTTCGATGGGCAGGCTATGGCTCCAGTAGTTGAGGGAAAAGAGAGCCAGTGTCAGTTTTTTATTCCCATTTTCTTTGATGCGCTCAAAAGCAAAGTCGATTTTGATAATGATGGATACATACGCATTGCTGAAGCATTTAGATTTGCCATGGAGAGATACAAAAAAGAAACGGGTCAAGAAGGGGTGATACGGGAAAGTATACCTGAACTCCACGAAGAAAACCTTATTTTTGTTCAAGAAAAAACGAGTAAACCTTTCATAATTGAAATAACAGCAACGTGGTGTAGTTGGTGTGAAAAGATGGAACCAGAACTCAATAGAATTAGGACTCTTTATTTTGATGCTGTTGAAATATATAAACTTACCACCGATACAAATCATCAAGCAAAAGAGATACTTAAAGCCATGAACATAGAAGTAGAAGGATTACCAACATTATTGTTTGTGAAGAGACTCAAGAAACCAGCAGTGTATTCTGGGTATAAAGATACTCATGAAATTGCAGCGTTGATAGAGAAGGAGTTTGGAAAACTCATAGATTCTCAAAAGATAGATGAAGAAATACGACGGGTATATTTACCAGAATATAAAGGAAAGGAAATAGCAAACGGAAGATTTACGATATGGGATATTATTGAACTGAAGGAACAGAATATAACAATCGAAGTAGCGAAGACCTATGATCAGCGATT
>CAZRKD010000079.1:0-6454 GCA_964600515.1 uncultured bacterium | reverse complement strand
GAAGTAGCGAAGACCTATGATCAGCGATTCAGTGGAGATGGCATAGCTCGCTTAGTGAAAGCGAAGGTAAGCCCTAAAGTAGCGAAGACCTATGATCAGCGATTCAGTGGATATGGCATAGCTTACTTAGTGGAATCGAAGGTAAGCCCTGAAGTAGCGAATAAGAATGACTATAAGGATTTGTCTGTACGTGAGATTATAAGAGCTATCAATAAATCTCAAAAATAGCTCATAAAACGACTGAGTTGCTTGACCAGGTGGAACATCTTCAACGTCTTGTCATCTCGAACGACTTGTCCTCTGCAAGCTTTCGCACCTAAAAGTGCTCACTACAGGGGCAAGACAATAAATTGCAATTTAATAATTGACATATTACTAATTATATATTACAATTAACTTATAATTTATTAGGAATACTATGCTCAATAAGAAAATAATAAAACAGGCATTTTTAGAACTCGATAAGCTTTTGCCTGAAAAAACCAATATACTCATTGGTGGTGGAGCGGCGCTTTTGATTCTCGATATTATGCCTATTGCTACGATGGATATTGATGCGATTCCGTTTAAGTCGGTTATTGGTTCTGATGAGTTAAAGCCGTATCGAGAAAAAGTGGCAAAAAAGTTAGGTCTTCCTCATGATTGGATTAATGAACATTTTTATCAATTTACGTTTTGTCTCCCCGAAGATTATGGAAAACGGCTGAAAGTATTTTTCAAAGGAAAAAAACTCATCTGTTACGTTTTGCATCCAACCGATATAGTGATTATGAAGCTCTTTGCTCACCGGGCAAAAGATGAATCGCATGTAAAATATCTTATTAAAAATGACTCAACTGATCTTGAGTATATTGATGAACATCTCGAAGAGTGTATAGATAAAAATCTTCCAAAAGCAAAAGAGGCGCAAAACTATTTTCATGATCTTTTGAGAGCGTTAGGAAAAATATGATTACCTATCCATTAAGCCTTGCCGAGTTATCGAGTCTTTATTTTCAACTGCAACAAAACGGTGCATTTTGTAGAGGTGAGAATAAAAAGCATTTTGATAATCTGTCGCTTGAAGAAGTACTTGCAATTGCGCTCGAAGAGTCGCGCTGGGATTTTCGACTTTTAGGAATTTTAATTGATTTCTTTCAAAAGAATTTTATTCACATTAAACCTTTTTTATTAAGAAATTATATTCAAAAAAATAAGAGTCCTGAGGTCATAGGTGTAATACAAGAGTGGGTGTACACACTCAATACATCACCAGATCTCAAAGATTTTTTTACTCTTCTTACCAAGGATCTCAAACGAGATGATGAATATAAATTGTTTAATGTAGGACAGGCATTTAATTTAAAAAATATACAGAAAGAGGCGACGAGTTCCCTTATGCAATATAAAAAATGGGGATTTTTGTGTAGTGAAATTCCTCTACTCAAAGAAAATCTCATAGCAGAAAAAAGGTTACACTTGTATTCGAAAGAAGAAAGAATGAACATTCTAAAAGAACTTCTTTCTTCATATGGCGAGATTTCTCTTCAAGAGTATTTGAAAGCAATAAAAAATTCGGTTACCCGGCAACATGCACGACTCGATATTCTTTCGTATAAGGGAATTAAACACAAGGGTACGACGAAAGGATCGATATATTCAATCAAAAGATAATTGTTCACCGCTCTTCATAATCAAATTTATCATCATTAAATACTTCGAGGCTTTTTTCGATGAGATGTGTTTTTTCAAATGTGGCAATATGAAAAACCGCATCTCCTCTATTAACAAGGGGAAGAAGGTTATATCCAATAATGAGGCCTTCTTTTTCAGCACGAATTTCGATGTTATTATTGCCGAGTGGATCAGAGATAACACCAAGCAGTTCTTTAGGTTTAACAATCGTTCCGAGTCTTTTTTGTATAATGACAATTCCGCTATGAGGTGAACGAATCCAAAAATTTCCTTTTGCTACAATTGAGTGAAATTTCTTTTTTTTTCTTTTCGTTTGCTCAATCATGCCCAGTGAGCTCATTACTGATAAAACGCCTTGTAAGCCGTTTTGAATAGCAATTTCATCATAGCGCAGTGATTCACCTGCTTCATAGACGATGAAAGGGATTTTCTTTTCATACGCAACTTTACGGAGTGATCCATCAATGATTTGAGCATCTAATATTACGGGAACATTAAATGCATGAGCCATGGTGAGTGTTTCTTTCGTGTCAAGGCATGCGCGAATCTGTGGCAAATTTGTCCGATGATGTGATCCTGAATGAAGATCAATTCCATGGGTGCATTTATTGAGAATTTCAGTGACAAAAAGATGTGCCAAGCGAGACGAAAGTGAACCATGGATGTTTCCAGGAAACGAGCGATTTAAATCTCTTCGATCCGGCATATAGCGCGAGAGGGCATTAAACCCAAAGGCATTAACAATGGGAACGAGAATAAGTGTGCCTTTAATATTTTGTAATGCTTTATGCTGAGAAAGTCGTTTAATAATTTCTACTCCATTAACTTCATCGCCATGAACAGCTGCACAAATAAAGAGATTGGGGCCTTCTTTGATTCCACAAAAAACTTTAACAGGCATATGAATTTCGGTGAAATCGTATTGTTTGGCTATAAAAAGCGGAACGTCTTTTACCTCACCTGGTTCTATGGTAACTCCTCCGATAATCAAATTTTCTTCGGTAACTTTCATTGTTTCTTATCCCTTTTTAATTTTTCAAGAAATTCTATAAAATGTTTTGCAACATTAATATTTGTCGCACGTTCAATGCCTTCGAGGCCTGGCGATGCATTTACTTCAATAATCTGCGGGCCATTATCAGTTTCAAGCATATCAACGCCAGCGACATTTAATCCAAGAATGCTCGTAGCTTTAGTTACAGCATGATTGTAGCTTTCTTTTAAGGTGACTGCTTCGACTACACCGCCTCGGTGAACGTTACTGCGAAATTCATCGCCTTGAGCAGTTCTTCGCATCGCTGCAACAACTGTATTTCCTACCACAATTGCTCGAATATCACGCCCCTTACTTTCTTGAACAAATTTTTGTATCAAGACATTTTGTTTAGTAGTATGTAAGGTTTCAATAATAGATTCTGCAACTTTATTGGTGTGGGCGAGTATTACCCCTTTACCTTGAGTACCCTCAAGAAGTTTAATGATAACTGGGGCTCCTCCCAATTCTTTAATCGCAGGTAATACCAGGCTTGAATCTTTTACAAATATTGTTTGAGGAATACCTATATTATGGCGTGCGAGAAGCTGTATAGAAGAAAGCTTATCTCGAGCAGTGATAATACCAAGCGACGAGTTGAGGCATGACTTACCCATTTGTTCAAACTGCCGTACGACTGCTGTTCCGAATAACGTGATAGAAGCGCCTATACGAGGAATTATTGCATCAAACTCTCCTAATTGTTTATTGTCATAGAGAAGCTCTGGATTACCTTGTTTAACATTAATAGAAAACTGCAATGGATTAAAAATACTGACCGTATGGCCACGTTCGATGCACGCTTTTTGCAATCGTTTCGTACTATAGAGATTTGGTCCGCGCGAGAGTATAACAATTTTCATGTAACTCCTTGCCTTTTCTTTCGTTTATGAAGGAGAAAGGATCGAGATACATCAACTAAAAATGTTTCGTCAAGTGCATTTCTTCCTAAGAGCATTCGAAAATTCATTCCTTCTCGGTTAACTAAATTAACAACTATATTTTTTTCAAATTCACCAATTTTGAGTCGTGTTTGAACATACCAACGTTTTGTTTTAATTCCCGTACTTGATTTAACATGGCCAGTCTTAATTCTTTGGGTAATTACTTTCTTTTTGTAGATAATATTTTTTTTACGTAATACGACATAGAATCTTATTCGGTTATGTGTAAGAAGAGTAACATCTTCAACATGTAACGATGAAGTATGTGCTCCAGTATCAATTTTTGCACGTAGTTTATGGATATCCCATTCAGGGAAATCAACATATTCACGCCAACCGACTATGATTTTTTCCTCCATTATTTCATTCTAGCACAACAAAAGATACATGTCATCTAGAGAACTTTTAACGTGTGTATAAAATCATGCACATTCTTTTTTTGAATGAAATATTCACGTGCACTTTCTGCTGATGTTTTTTTGAGGAGGGTAGGAAGGGGCTTGAGATAGGTTCTTTCCTCTGGGGAGAGTTTTTTCTGTGATTCTAAAACTATATCTTTCGCGCTTAGTTTTTCTTTATTATTTTCTTCTCCATAAAAAAGCGCTTGAGTCACTGCAGTTATCGCAAGTAAAATTTCAGGTTTCTGTGAATCAAATAAACGTATTTCGAGAGTTTTGTTATTAAATCGTACATGGGGATACAGCATATTGAGATGCAGTTTCCAATCATTAATGTCTGCATCATAGCTTTCATATCCTTTTGCCATAAATTCATTAAATGTGAGATGTTTGGTAATTTCAATAAAACGATTATTTTTGCAGATAAGAATCATGGGGATATCGAGTGCAGTATTGATATAATCGTTAAATGAAGTAATAGACTTATTTCCTAATGTTATTCCACAGCGCTTGAGATCAGTATTTTGCCATATGATCTCACGGAAATTTAACGTATCTTGAATTTTATTTTCATAAATTGATGAATTCGAAAAGAGATGCATAAGCGGATTATAGAGATCAATGACCCTATTATATTTATTAACCGCATCTATCTCAGAGTTATAATCGATATTTACTTGTATTGCCGCGGATTGTTTCATCATCAAATGCCCCAAGGAGCCTTTATTTGCTAAATATTTTTGCATGATCTGATAACGCTCTTTAGGCATCCATGGTACCTCATCAGGCTTACTGATTGGATCAACGCCAGATGCTACAAAAATAATGGGATATGATTTTTCAATTTCATGAAGGTGAAAAAGATATGAATTAAGAAGTTTTTCAAATTCTCTAATGGTTTTACAGGGAGCAAATGATGCCTCGAATTGACCTCCTGGCTCAAGGGTTATATAAAAATCATTGCTTTCTGCTCCAATGAGAATATTGCCTTCATAGGTTGGCGTAAAACCTTGATGAACAAAATACTCAATACTATTTTTTATTCCTGGATTTGAGTAATAATCGAGGCGTTTTAGACTATCTTTATGAAAACAGAAAATTTCATATTCAATGCCGAGTTTATTTTCAGATGGGGGAGTTATGGAATTATGAAAATATTTGATGAGATCATCATAGGTAAAGTATTTTTTATTCATGATAATTATCATGTTTCTATCATGAGATAGTGAGCATGACAATTAAAAAAGCAATTAAAATTGTTGCAGGAGTACTTGCTGTTTAAAGATTGCGATACTTCTTTCCAGTTTTTTTTGTTCATCATGATGAACCTTAAGTCGTTCAACCAATTCTTTTTTCGAAGCAATAAAACCAGGAGATTTTTTATATAATACAGGTTGAATGAGCCATTTTGTTTTGTCTGACTCTTTAATAAGCTTTGCTGTTTTTTCTTGATAATCCTTTTTTTCAAGACGTGCAATCCAAAGCCTATTTTCTGCCCATTCGAGCATGGGATGATCATTAGGACTATCGCCAGTAATAAAAAAGGGACGATCATGAGAGATATGTTTAAAAATCATTGCTATCTTTCCTTCATAGGCAGGCAGAGGATATGCAAGTTCATACGTGAGTTCATAATTTTGTAATTCCTTCAGATTCAATTCTCGATAGCGCGTATTCTTTTTTACTAAATACTCATCTTTATAGAGTTTGCCATCGCGTTTATCTTTCATGAGTGTGCTGACTCCAATCACATGATCAGGTAGAAGCGCAATTGTTGTTCCATATTTTTCTTGTATCTTTGGATTAAGTTCTTTCGTGACTAAATAACGAACACTTAAAATATTACTTGCAGTCAAGACATAGACATTGAATCCATTAGCAATAAAGAATCCAACAAGATCGATCATCTCAGGATAAAAAAAAGGGACTCGATATCCATTGATCATTGTTTCACTACGATTTGAACTATCTTTTTCTCCAATCCCTTTTTGATATGCCTTTTGTGTATACGTGATTACATCGGCGGGTGTTAAGCCAGCCATAATCTGTACAATCCAAGCATATGCATTTGAGTATGGCGTCTTTTCATCTTTATCGTACCCTGTTGCTTCAAGAAAATCTTCATAATAGGCAGTTAAGCTCGAAGCATTTTCTACAGAAACAGTGCGATTTCCGATTGTGAATTCTAGTGCAAGCTTTAAATAGTCTTTATTTTTCGGAATCTTTTTATCAAGAACAAGCGCAGCAAATGTAGCTTCACCAATATCACGCGAAACAATAGTATTATCAAAATCAAAAACGACAATTTTTTGTTGATTCTTATTTTTTAGTACAAGCTCTTCAAGTTTTGTTTTTTGCACTTCCTTTTCGTCACGGCTGAAAATCCCTGCCGTAAGTCCGTACAT
>CAZRKD010000078.1:0-7833 GCA_964600515.1 uncultured bacterium | reverse complement strand
CTAAAACAGTTAATATTAGCTCCTTAACTGAAGCTGCTACCAGAAATGGTAACTTGGTATTACCTACCTTTAATGGACCTTTTGGTTTAACCTATACGAATATCGTCCAATTTGGTAGCACAGTTCTTACCGTGGGAGCTGTTATAGGAACACAATCAGCACATACCGGTGTTCAAATTCTTTCTTCAACAACAGCACTTGATTTTTATTTTAATAAAACAGTTGTAGACAATACAACGCTTGCCGTTGATTGTATTGATGCTATTAATAGTAATCAGATAGCAGGTGTTACTACAGTTTCAACATCAAAAGTTACCTTTACCCCAACGAATAATTGGGTATTAGGTCATTCGTATACCTGTGATATTGTCGCAGAGTCTGTTGTTGGTGAAATTTACCGATTAAGCACCGACGTTTCTAACTTTGCTGTAAATATTGCTAGTACCGGAGCTACTTTCTTGGTTCTTGATGATACATCGGCTGCAACTATTACTGACTTTGCCTTTGATTTAACCCAAGCACAAGTTGATTTTTGCGCAAGTAATACGAGTGCTACGTATACCAATGTTGAAAAAGCAGGTACGACAGGAGAAACCCTCTGTACCACAACTACGCAAGTTACTTTTAATGCAAAGTTTAGTTTCAAAATTCCGGCAAATACCGATTATGTAGCATTTTACTTTCGGCATAATGATGTGAGTAGCGCTGGATCCGAATGGAGTCCTTTAGAAATGAGCGAGATTGTATTGCCAGCAAGTTTAGCTGGAGCAAATACAGACGCATTTATTGATCTTAAAACTGCTACTCAGAGTCAGGTAACAGAAGGAAGTTCTATAGCATTTAAAGCTAACTTACGAACAGAAGCTATTCCAACTTTCTCAGCATCGAGAACAACATATTTAATAGTTGCGGCATGTAATCAGGAACAAGATGGTTTTGATACGCTTGTTGCTGCTGCTGATCTCAATGCGGGAGATATTTCCGACGGTTGCACATTTTCGAATGTTGTTGAGCTCACTTCGACGAGATAAGATTCCGACATCTTTGTAGGAGCGGGTCTTGCGCCCGCCCAAAGAGGGGCAACCACGAGGGTTGCCCCTACAAATTCATTATAATCCTAAAATATCTTTAACCATAATAATATCATCAAGTATTTTTGATTTTTTTACCTGCTCGGTAACTTCGGAGGCAACGATGAGTCCTAGTCGTAATGTGTGATTATGAGGATTGGGATAGAGCCGTTTTTTTCGTTCGAGTTCATCGATAATCGATTTTCCAATAAGGCCACTCGACCATTTACATTCGATTAAATGAGTAACGTTGTCGGTTCGCTCAATAACTAAATCTATTTGAACTCCTTTGGTCATCTTTGTAGGTGCTCGCCAATAGGGTCCATACCGCTTGAATACGTTTTTAATTCCTAAACAAGAAATTATTGCTCGTATATTTTTTTCACAAAATAATTCGAAAGCATATCCACAGTAACTGGGCCATACAGGAGCAATGAATTGATCGAAAAGCCATTCATCATCTTCATTAAGTACGATACGTTCTTTATGAGGTTTGATGAAAGTAAAATAAAAACGAGTATATTCATCACAAATCTTATATCGTTGCATCTTACTTTCTTCATCTTTGTCGATAGGGATACTTCTTTTAATCAACCGTAAATTGAGTAACGTTGTAAGATAGTGCTGTAATGCTCCACTATTTTCTATGGCAAGAGCATGTGCAAGTTCCTCTCGCGAGAGTACTTTTACCGAAAGAGCTTCGAGTAATTCGTAATAGCGTTTTGGTTTTCTGAGCTGTTCTCCTAAAATATAGTGAATCTCATTTACGTAGTATCCTGATTTTGAAAGAGCCGTTCTATTAATATGTTGTGATAGAGATTCTTTCTTGTCGATTAATTCAAGATAACGAGGAACTCCACCGAATGACATAAGAATTTCAATTTGCTCTCGGTAGTGTCTTTTTGGAAAAAACTGAATTGCCGAAGAAAGTGGAAGTGCTTCTAACTCAAAGGAAAACGTTCTTCTTCCAAAAAGAGGACTTTTTTCAGATAACACCTCCTTTTCCATAAAGCTAATAATAGATCCGCAGAGTATAAGAAAAATGGATGATTCATTTTTCCATTTTTTATCCCAATATTCTTGAAGAGCAGAGATTAGTGTTGATTGCAGGGTACACATCCATTGAAATTCATCAAAAATGATAATGAGTTTTTTTTCTTTCCGTTCATGATCAATTACTTCAAAGATATCCTTCCAATCGCGAGTAGTAATTTTTGAAATCAGCGGATTATGAAAAAAGAGACTGAGTTCATGTAAAAGACGTTCTATAAGGTCTTCTTCGCGTTCTTTTTTCCTTCCGGTAAAAAAGAAATTGAATTTATTATCACAAAAGTGTTCTAAAAGCGTTGATTTTCCAATTCTCCGTCGGCCATAGAGGACGACTAATTGGGAAGTCTTGGCCTTATAGGCATCTTCTAATTTGGTGAGTTCAGGATTTCGTCCAATAAAGAGTCTTTTTTCGGACTGCATATAAATACTCCAACTATAATTAAAAGTTATTATGGAGTATATTTAATTACTAAATTAATGTCAACGTTTTAATTTATAATTGTAGTTTATAACTTATTGAAATTAATGTATAAATAAATAACGAATACTCCAACTAATAAATGATTAATGTACTGGAGTATTTATGAGAAAAATATAATTAGCGAAGCTTTGAAAACAGGAAGAAAATTAATGACAAAACAATACTTACAATAATCGATGTCGTGATTGGAAAATAGAATTTGAAATTTTCTTTTTCTACTCGAATATCGCCAGGAAATTTACCTAAAAAGGGAATGTTTGGTTTGAGATAAACCATTAATCCTATTATAACAAGAATAATGCCAGCAATTATAATCAATTTGCCAATAGATGCATTCATATAGGTTATTTATTTTATCCGAAGATACCTTTTTTTGATGTCTCTTCTCCTGAAAGTTCAGCAAGTTTTTGGAAGAGTTTCTCTTCTTCTCTCGAGAGCTGAAGAGGAGTCCTTACAATGACTTCAACGAGATGATCGCCTTTTCCATAGTGCTTTAAGCTGGGAAAACCTTTTCCGTGTAATTTCAAAACAGTTCCACTTTGAGTGCCTTTTTTTATTTTGATCGTTTCTTTTCCATGAAGGGTTTCGACTTCAAGCTCTATTCCTAAGGCAGCTTGGGGAAAGCTTATAGGAACATGGCTTATGACATTATCCCCTTCTCGTTCAAATAACGTGTGCTTCTTAAGATGAAGCTCGATATAAAGATCGCCGCTTGTTCCACTTGAAAGGCTTGGTTCCCCTTCGCCGGAAACTCGGAGTTGTGCTCCGGTGTCCACTCCTGGTGGAATTTTAACGTTGAGTTTTTTTGTCTTTTTAATAACGCCTTTTGCGTGGCAGGTCTTGCAAGGATGGGTAATTACTTTGCCCTGCCCTCCACAATAGACACAAGTAGTACTAATCGTAAAAAATCCCTGCGAATGTCCGACTTGTCCGCGGCCATGACATTTTGGGCATGTCGAAGGAGCCGATCCCTTTTCGCTTTGTTTGCCATCGCAGTCAGGGCATAAGATATTTTTTTCAATTTCAATTTCTTTTGAAACACCAAAGCAGGCCTCTTCAAAAGTAATTTCCATCTGATAGCCAAGGTCTTGGCCTTTTCGCGACCTTTTGCTTCTTCCACCAGAACTAAACCCAAAGAAATCCTCAAAAACATCAGAAAAACTTGAAAATATATCACTCACATCTGAAAATCCATGAAAGCCACCGCCGTTTAAGCCTGCATGTCCATAGGTATCATAGATTTTTCGTTTTTCTGAATCGCGTAAGACTTCGTAGGCTTCAGAAGCTTCTTTAAATGATTCTTCAGCACTTTTATCTCCTGGATTTCGATCAGGATGAAACTGAAGTGCTAATTGTCGATATGCTTTTTTTATATCAATATCCGAGGCATTTTTTGAAACGCCAAGGATATCATAGTAATCTTTCTTAGTCATGTTCTCTAATTAGCTTCTTCGAAATCGGCATCAACGACTTTATCATCTTTTTTCTTCGCACCTGCTTCGCCTTCGGTAGTATCTTTAGATCCATTGCCTGGTTGTTGTTGCTGTGCTTGTTTGTACATAATTTCAGCAAGCTTATGTGAGCATTTGGTGAGTTCTTCAGTTGCCTTACGAATTTCTTCGATACTGCCTTTACTATGAGCCTCACGAGCCTGTTTAATTGCATCTTCTACTTTTTGTTTTTCAGCTGCATCAAGTTTATCGCCATGCTCTTTCAAAGTTTTTTCAGTACTAAAGATAAGATGATCTGCATTGTTACGAACTTCTGCTTCTTCTTTTTTTTGCTTATCTTCAGAAGCATGAATTTTTGCATCATCAACCATTTTATTTATTTCAGCTTCAGAGAGACCTGACGAAGAAGTAATGGTAATATTTTGTTTTTTGTTTGTTGCTTTGTCGTGAGCCGTTACATTTACAATTCCATTAGCATCAATATCAAACGTTACTTCGATTTGTGGGATACCACGAGGAGCTGACGGAATATCGGTGAGTTGGAATCGTCCCAATGTTCGATTTCCACTTGCCATTTCGCGTTCTCCTTGAAGGACATGAATATCTACAGCGGTTTGACTATCAGCTGCGGTTGAAAAAACTTGGCTTTTTTTTGTTGGGATAGTCGTATTTCGTTCAATGAGCTTTGTCATAACGCCACCCAATGTTTCGATTCCAAGGGATAATGGAGTGACATCGAGTAACAATACATCTTTAACATCGCCTGCAAGAACGCCACCTTGAACGGCGGCGCCAAGTGCCACAACTTCATCAGGATTAACTCCTTTATGAGGTTCTTTGCCAAAGAGTTCTTTCACGATTGCTTGTACTTTTGGAATTCTTGTAGAACCTCCAACGAGTACAACTTCATGAATCTCGCTTGGTTTAAGTCCTGCATCTTTTAATGCCTGCTTTGTTGGCCCAATCGATTTTTGTAATAAATCATCAACCATTTGTTCAAACTTTGCTCGCGTTAATTTGACATTCATGTGTTTTGGACCTGAAGCATCTGCAGTTAAAAATGGAAGATTGATTTCTGTTTCGGTTGTACTTGATAATTCGATCTTTGCCTTTTCAGCAGCTTCTTTTAATCGCTGAAGCACCATTTTATCTTTTGAAACATCGATTCCTTGATCTTTTTTGAATTCAGAAATCAGCCAATCAATAAGTCTTTGATCGAGATTATCTCCACCTAAATGGGTATCGCCATTGGTTGCTTTTACTTCGACAATATTATCACCGACTTCAAGAATAGAGATATCAAATGTTCCACCGCCGAAATCATATACTGCAATAAGTTCATCCTTTTTCTTATCAAGTCCATAGGCAAGAGCTGCAGCTGTTGGTTCGTTAATAATTCTTTTTACATCGAGCCCTGCAATTTTCCCTGCATCTTTTGTAGCTTGCCGTTGACTATCATTAAAATATGCCGGAACAGTAATAACTGCCTCTGTTACAGTTTGTCCTAAATAATCTTCCGCAGCTTTTTTTAGCTTTTGGAGAATCATTGCTGATATTTCAGGCGGGGTATAGTCTTTGCCTTTAATGTCAACTTTTGCATCGCCATTCGTTCCTTTCACAACTTTATAAGGAACGAGCTTCATCTCTTCAGTAACTTCACTTTGCTGACGCCCCATAAATCGCTTTATGGAATAAACCGTATTTTCAGGATTTGTTACGGCTTGGCGACGCGCGAGTTGCCCTACCAGACGATTTCCATCTTTTGTAAATGCGACGACCGAGGGAGTTGTTCGCGCCCCTTCTTCATTGGTAATAACTTTGGGCTCCGCACCTTCCATAATAGCCACAACTGAATTTGTTGTACCTAAATCAATTCCAATTATCTTTGCCATATCTACCTCCAAATTATTTAACTATTTGAAATGTAACATTTTCTCATAATCAGTCGAGTTGCAATGAAACATCTCAATGTGTAAATAACCATTCTCTCTCTATTGTCAAGAAGTTACGTAAGAAAATTTTCTTTACGAATAAAGATGTTATGAGCTATATACTATTTATGAATATTGCATTAATTGGCTATGGGAAAATGGGTAAGGCAATACATTCGCTTGCCGAATCTCAAAAAATACGAGTTGCTTCGATCATTGATCCACGGGGGACATCTTATAAATCAATTACTGAAGAAAGCATGCAGAATATTGATGTGTGCATTGATTTTACCACTCCGGAAGTATGCATTGACAATATAAAAAATGTACTTTCTTTTAAAAAACCTCTCGTAGTCGGGACTACGGGTTGGCACGCACGCCTTCCTGAAATTAAGGAACTTGTAGGAAGAGAAAATGGAAGTCTTGTCTATGCCTCAAATTTTTCGATCGGTGTAAATCTCTTGTATGCACTTATCGATTATAGTTCAAAGCTGTTGTCTCAGATTCCCGAATATGATCCCTATCTTTCCGAATCTCATCATAAGCATAAAAAAGATGCTCCCAGTGGAACAGCAAAAGAACTCATTTCTATTTTATTAAAGCATTATAAGCGAAAAGAGAATGAACTCTCCGTGGGTGTTACTCGAGCGGGTTCAATTCCCGGTATTCATGAAATAGGATTTGATAGTGAATTTGATACAATTTCTATTAAGCATACTGCCCGTAATAGAAATGGGTTTGCATTAGGGGCGCTTCTCGCCGCAGGTTTTATTCAGAATAAAAAAGGCCTGTATAATTTTAAAGACGAATTTGAAAATATAATTGGAGGATTACATGAATCAAAAAAAAATTAAGGGTGTGTATACGGCAATCGTTACGCCATTTAATGATGATCTTTCGATTGATTATAAAAGTTTCTATGCTCTTTTAGATAAGCAAATTACAGCCAAAGTTGATGGTGTTCTCATTGGCGGAACCACGGGAGAAAAGCCAACGTTAACTGAACCCGAATTTCAAGAGCTCGTAGAAAAATCTATTGCTCACGTAAAAAAACGCGTAAAAGTTATGGTTGGTACCGGAACAAATTCAACCGATAAATCGATTAAAGAAACAAAACTCGCGGGAGATTTGGGAGCTGACTTTGCGCTTGTTGTTGGACCATATTACAATAAGCCCACAGACCAAGGCTATATCGAACATTTTACGAAAATTGCTGATGCTTCAAAAATCCCGATTTGCCTTTACAATATTCCAGGACGCACGGGAAGTAATATGAAACCAAGTGTAGTGCTTGAACTTACGAAACATAGAAATATTATTGCAATTAAAGAAGCCACGGGAAGTATCGATCAAACGCAGCAAATTATTAAAAAGGCTCCAAAGCATTTTTCGCTTCTCTCAGGCGATGACGAGCTAACCTTGCCTTTAATGGCCTTGGGCGCCGACGGCGTCATTTCAGTTGTTGCTAATCAAATTCCAGAAGAAATGAAAGCATTGGTGTATTGCCTTGAAAACCAGAAATATCAAGCAGCTCAAGAAATGCATTACAAATTTCTCGATCTTTTTAAAATTAACTTTATCGAAACAAATCCTATTCCCATTAAAACAGCATTGCACATGATGGGACTTATTAAAAATGATAACTTCAGATTGCCGATGTGTCGCATGACTCAAGAAAATAAAGTAAAGCTTAAGGCTTGTTTAGAAAAGTATGAATTAATGTAAATACTTGTTTGAATATCTTTCATATTTTGATATGTTGTATTTATAAAATCGCATAAAGGAGTCTAAAGTGCCCGTAGTGAGCATGTTTTACGGAATTATTATTTCCATGTACTATCTTGATAATA